>CAZLBJ010000235.1:0-10053 GCA_964557755.1 uncultured Thermoanaerobaculia bacterium | reverse complement strand
CGACGGCACGCAGGAGATCCTGATGGCCACCGCCCGCGGCAAGGCGATCCGCTTCGCCGAGGGCGACGTGCGGCCGATGGGCCGCACCGCCGCCGGCGTGCGCGGCATGAAGGTGCGCAAGGGCGACCAGGTGGTGGGCATGGAGGCGCTGTCGCCGGACGGCGGCGACGTCTTCACCGTCGCCGAGCGCGGCTACGGCAAGCGCTCCGCCGCCGGCGACTACCCGCTGCGCCGCCGCGGCGGCCTCGGCGTCATCAACTTCCGCACCTCGACGAAGACGGGTGAAGTGATCGCAGTCCGTCAGGTCGGGGAAACCGACGAGCTGATCCTGATCAGCCAGGACGGCAAGATCCTGCGCACGCCGGTCGACACCTTCCGCGTCATCGGCCGCTCCACCCAGGGGGTCAGGATCATGGACCTCGAGGACGACGACCGGCTGGTCGCCGCCGCCAAGCTGGTCGAGCGCGACGAGGAGGAGGGCGAGCCGGAGGAGGGCAGCGAGGCGGTGGCCGAGCTCGAGGAGCTGGCCGACGCCCCCGAGGCGGTGGACGCCGAGGCCGGCGAGGCCGAGGACGACGAGACCAGGGACGACGAGGGCGGCGGCGGAGAGAGCCGCTAGCCCGTGGCCGGCGAGGTCCCCCGGCTCGAGCCTTCCGGGGTGGTGCGCACCGCCTGGGCCTTCTACCTGCTGCTCGGCCTCGCCGGCGTCGTCTGGGTGGGGCTGCGCGAGGAGGTCATCCCGCTCGCCCTGTTCGTCGACCCCGCGGCCTGGTGGCTCGACCTCGGCCTCGGCGTCGCCGCCGGCGGCGCACTGCTCGCCGTTTGGCACCTGGCGGTGCGCGGCCTCGCCGCCGCCCGCGAGCTCGAGCAGCGGCTGGGCGGCGTCCTCGGCGCCCTCGGCGGCGACGACGCGGTGGTCCTCGCCGTCCTCTCCGGCATCGCCGAGGAGCTGTTCTTCCGCGGCGGCGTGCAGGGCTCGTGGGGCTTCGTCGCCGCCACCCTGCTGTTCGCCCTGCTGCACTCCGGGCCGGGCCGCATGTTCGGCCTGTGGACCGCCTTCGCCCTGGTCGCAGGGGCGCTGTTCGGCGGTCTCATGCTGTGGCGCGGTAACCTTCTCGCCCCCGTCGTCGCCCACGTCCTCGTCAACGCCGTCAACCTGCGCCGCCTGGGTGCCGAGGCGGCGGCGCGGCAGGCGGCCGGCGAGGCCGGCGAGCGCCCCGTTTCGTAGCGCGGCTGCGCAGCGCCGGGCAGGATCCGTGCAAGGGGGGCGGCGGGGGCCGGCCCGAGCGCCCGGGCGGCGCCACGGGCTGCCGCCACCTGCTAGACTGCCGGCCCCCCGACCCCGCGAGAACGGGGTCCTCGAAGCCTCGAACGAAAGGACCGCGACGCCAGATGCCTGCCCCCACCCAGGACGTGCTCGAGCGCATCGACCGGGAGCGCGAGCGCCACCTCGGCGAGCTCCAGGAGTACCTGCGCATCCCGTCGATCTCGACCGATCCCCAGTACAAGCCGGAGGTGCTGCGCGCCGCCGGCTTCCTGCGCGACAAGATGCGCGCCGCCGGCCTCGACGCCGAGCTGGTGGACAGCTCCACCGGCGGCAACCCGATGGTCTACGGCGAGTGGCTGGGCGCCCCCGGCAAGCCGACGGTGCTGTTTTACGGCCACTACGACGTGCAGCCGGTCGACCCGGTGGACGAGTGGCGCAACCCGCCGTTCGAGCCGACGCTCGAGGGCAAGGACCTGGTGGCGCGCGGCGCCACCGACGACAAGGGCCAGTCCTACGCGCACGTCAAGGCGGTGGAGGCGGTGCTCGGCGAGCGCGGCGCGCTGCCGGTCAACGTCAAGTTCCTGGTCGAGGGCGAGGAGGAGTGCGGCGGCGAGTCGATCGAAGCCTACGTGCGCCAGGACGGCGGCGACAAGCTGGCCTGCGACTGCATCGTCGTCTCCGACACCTCGATGTACGCCCCCGGCGAGCCGGCGATGCTCTACGGCCTGAAGGGCCTCGCCTACATGGAGGTCCGCGTCCAGGGGCCGAGCCGCGACCTGCACTCCGGCACCTTCGGCGGCGCCGTGCACAACCCGCTCAACGCGCTGGCCCACATCCTCGCCAGCCTGCAGGACCCGGAGACCGGGCGCGTCCTGATCCCCGGCTTCTACGACCAGGTGCTGCCGCTCGAGGACTGGGAGCGCGAGGCCTTCGCGGCGCTGCCTTTCGACGAGGACGACTACCGCGGCGAGCTCGGCGTGCCGGAGCTGTTCGGCGAGGAGGGCTACACCGCCCGCGAGCGCACCTGGGCGCGGCCGACCTGCGACGTCAACGGCTTGTGGGGCGGCTACCAGGGCGAGGGCGCGAAGACGGTGCTGCCGGCGAAGGCCGGCGCCAAGGTGTCGATGCGGCTGGTGCCGGACCAGGAGCCGCAGGAGATCGCGCGCCTGTTCCGCGAGCACGTCGAGCGGGTGGCGCCGAAGGGCGTCCGCGTCGAGGTCAAGAGCGTGCACGGCGCCGTGCCCACCCGCATCGGCACCGAGGGGCCGGCCATGGAAGCGGCGCAGCAGGCGATGGAGGCCGAGTGGGGCGCCAAGCCGGTGCTCATCCGCGAGGGCGGCTCGATTCCGATCGTCGCCACCTTCGGCGACGTGCTCGACAAGCCGGTGCTGATGATGGGCTTCGGCCTGCCCGACGACGGCCTGCACTCGCCGAACGAGAAGTTCAACGTCGACTGCTACCACGGCGGCATCCGCACCGTCGCCCGCTTCCTCGACCTGCTGGCCGAGCGCTGAGCCTTGCCGCCACGGAGCCACGACGAGACGATGGGCAACAAGACCGGCACCGAGAAGGAGCTCAAGTTCCGCGACGTCGAGCTCGACGCGCTGCGCCAGCGGCTGCAGGAGTTGGCGGCGGAGCGCTCGGGGCCGGGCAGCTTCGAGGAGAACTGGATCTTCGACCGCAAGGGCGAGCTCAACAAGGCGGGCCGCGTGCTGCGCCTGCGCAAGGACACCAACGGCGCCAGCCTCACTCTCAAGGGCCCGTCGGTCTTCGAGGGGCGGGTCAAGGTGCGCGAGGAGCACGAGACCGAGGTCGGCGACGCCGACACCGCCAAGGCGCTGCTCGAGGGGCTCGGCTACCGGCTGGTCAAGCGCTACCAGAAGGTGCGCGAGGAGTGGCGGCTGGGCGGCGTGATCATCGCCCTCGACCACACGCCGATCGGCGACTTCGCGGAGTTCGAGGGCGAGGCGGCGGACCGCGTGGCACGCCGCTGCGGCTTCGAGCCGGAGAAGGCGGAGCGGCGCTCCTACCTGCGCCTCTACGAGGACCACCGGAAGGCCAATCCGGAGGCGCCGGAGGACATGCTCTTCCCCGACCGAGCTTGACCCGGAGCCGCTCGGGTTGAAGCCCCGCCTGCGCGCCCTCGTCCTCGCCGCCGGCCACGGCAGCCGGCTGCACCCGCTCACCGCCTTCCTGCCCAAGCCGCTGCTGCCGGTGGCCGGCCGGCCGCTGGTCGAGCACACCCTCGAGCGCCTGGCGGCGGTGGGCTGCGAGGCGGTGGCGCTCAACCTCCACCACCTGGGCGAGCCGATCGAAGCGCGGCTCGGCGACGCCTACCGCGGCATGCCGCTGGTCTACTCGCACGAGCGGCCGCGGCGGCTGGGCACCCTCGGCGCCCTCCACCCGCTGCGCGACTTCCTCGGCGAGGCCGACGTCGTGCTGCTGGTCAACGGCGACAGCCTGTGCCGCTGGCCGCTGGCCCGCCTGGTGCGCCGCCACCAGGCGAGCGGCGCCGCCGCCACCCTGCTGCTGGCGGGCCGCGTCGACCCCGGCGCCTTCGGCGGCGGCGTGGCGGTCGACCGCGAGGGGCGCATCCTCGCCTTCAGCCATGGCGAGACGCCGCGCGGCAGCGTCGCCGGGCGCCACGTCTTCGCCGGCGCCCACGCGCTGTCTCCGGAGCTCCTGGCGCGCGTCGAGGCCGGCCCCGCCGACGTCGTGCGCCAGCTCTACCGGCCGCTGCTGGCCGAGGGGGCGCGCCTCCAGGGCCTGGTGACGCGCCGCCGCTGGCACGACGCGGGGACGCCGCGCCGCTACCTCGAGGGCGTCCTCGACTGGGCGCGCGGCCCGTGGTGGCGGCGGCCGTGGCGGCGCTCGTGGAAGGCGCCGGGAGCCACGGTGGCGCGCGGCGCCAGGCTGTCGGCGGCGGTGGTCGAGGCCGGCGCCGCGGTCGAGGCGGGAGCGAGGCTCTCCCGCAGCCTGGTCCTCGCCGGCGCGCGGGTGGGCGCCGGCGCCGAGCTGCGCGAGACCATCGTCGGCCCCGGCGTGGTGCTGCCGGCGCGGGCGCGCATCGTGCGCCAGGTGGTGGTGACGGCGCGCCGCGGCCTGTCCGGCACCGAGGGCGACTCCCACGTCGAGGGCCTCGTCTACTCGCCGCTCGACGCGCCGCGGCGCACCGAGGACCCGGGGCTGTGACGGCGGCCGCGAGCGCGCCGCGCCGGGGCGGCAGGCCCTACGAGCTGCTGATCTTCAACTGGGACGGGACGCTGCTCGACTCGGTGGGCAGCATCGTCGAGTGCACGCGGGCGACGATGGCCGAGATCGGCCTGCCGGAGCTGCCCGAAGCGGAGATCCGCGCCACCGTCGGCCTGTCGCTGGCCGAGGCGGTGCGCCTGCTCTCCGGCGGCGACCCCGACCCGGCGGTCGCCGAGCGCGTGCGCGACACCTACCGCCGCCACTGGTTCGCCACCTTCCGCGAGCGACCGCTGCTCTTCGCCGGCGTCGACGCCCTGCTGCGCGAGCTCGAGGCGGCGGGGTACCTGCTGGCGGTGGCCACCGGCAAGGGCCGCCCCGGGCTCGAGCGCGACCTGGAGTCGAGCGGCCTCGCCGGCCGCTTCCACGCCACCCGCACCGCCGACGAGACGCGCTCGAAGCCGCACCCGCAGATGGTGCTCGACCTGCTCGATGAGCTGGGGACGACGGCGCGGCGCAGCCTGGTGGTGGGCGACAGCGTGTGGGACCTGCAGATGGCCGCCGCCGCCGCCACCCCGGCGGTGGCCGTCTGCACCGGCGCCCACCCCCGCCCCGAGCTCCTCGCCTGCACGCCGCTCGTCTGCCTCGACGGCGTCTGCGAGCTGGCGGGCTGGCTGAAAGGCACGCCTGGCTGCTGAGTTGCGGAAGGCAGTAACAGGGCGTTATCATCCGAGGTGTAGACTTTTCTGAGACGCATCACAGTCAACTCCTACGAGCGCCGCCGTGCGGCGCGAGCCGCCTGCCTTCGGCATTACGGACCCCAGTGCGTTGTCTGTGAGATGAAGTTCGAGGACCGGTATGGGGAGATTGGAAGGGGGTTCATTCATATCCATCACTTGCGGCCGATGGACCTTGTAACTGAGGCTTACAGGCTGAACCCGACGAGGGATCTCGTCCCGGTCTGCCCGAACTGTTTGCCATGCTCCATTCTCAGGACCCGCCGCTCGACCCTGAAGACCTCAGAAAGAGCCTTCGGCCGCCCAACCACGGCCCTGCACCGGACGGCTCCGCCGCCGGTGAGGGCCAATAGCGTTCGGCGGCCCTGATACAGTCGTGGCTCGTGAGACGCCCCCGGAGCCAGAGATGAGCCGACCTCGCCTCGAGGAAGTCTTCAAGACCAGCGGTGTGCCGACGTACACCTTCGTTGAACCCCGCGAGTATCCGCAGCTCATCGTCAATCTCCGCACTCCCGGCCGCGGACTCGTGATCGAGGGTCCGTCCGGCATCGGGAAGACCTCCGCCGTTGAGACCGCTCTTAAACGCCTCGGTCTTGCGACTCGAGTGACGAAGCTCTCCGCCCGCAGACCGGAGGACGCAGAGATGATCGCGATGCTGCCCGTGACTAGCGGCGCTGGCATCGTGATCATAGATGACTTCCACAAGCTCCCCACGGAGGTACGCAGCAGTATCGCCGATTACCTCAAGACCCTGGCCGACGCGGAAACAACGGCTGACAAGCTGATCGTAGTGGGAATCAACAAAGCGGGCGAAAACCTCATCACCTTCGCTCACGATCTCGTCAACCGACTCGACATTATCGCCTTCGAGACAAATCCAGAGCACAAGGTTGACGAGCTAATCACCAAGGGAGAGGCTGCCCTCGGCGTGCGCTTCAACGTCCGCAAGGAAATCGCGGGACTTGCCCAGGGCAGCTTCTACCTGGCGCAGATGCTCTGCTTTGAGACGTGCCTACACGAATCAGTCCTTGAGGCTCGGGACCCGGCAGTTGAGGTGAACGTGAGCCTCGAGGGCATCAGATCCGCAGTTTGGGAACGCCTGAGCCGCTCTTTCAAGGCCCGATGTGAGCGCTTCTGTCGAGGCACGAAGTTCCGAAGCGAGGGGCGAGCGCCATACCTTCACATCCTGCGATGGCTGGCAGAGTCAGACGCGTGGACGTTGTCGCTTAGGAACGCCGCTCGCGAGCACAAAGAAATGCGGGGCAGCGTCGGCCAAGTAGTCGACAAAGGCTTCCTCGAGAATCTTGTGAATGGCGACGAAGAGATTCGCGCCGTGCTCCATTACGATCCAGCTTCCGAGCAACTTACCGTCGAAGACCCACAATTCTACTTTTTTATTCGCGAGATTCGCTGGCGCCAGTTCTCAGATGATCTGGGCTTCAGCGCTCTGGACTTTGAGCGAAGATATGATTTCGCGCTGTCTTTCGCTGGATCCGACCGCTACGTGGCCGAAGCAATGGCAGAGAGCTTGGTCGATCAACAGGTAGAGGTCTTCTACGATCGGTATGAGCAGCATCGCATTCTTGCAGAGGACGTAGAAGACTATCTTCGACCAATCTATCAGTCCGAGGCGCAGCTCGTCGTCGTGCTACTCGGCCCGGACTACCCGAAACGGATCTGGACCAAGATTGAGTCTGAGGCCTTCAAAGAGCGGATGAAAGACGGCGAAGTGGTCCCAATTTGGTTCTCGGAAGCGCCACCTTCGATGTTTGACGAAACACGCAAGCTGGGCGGCTTGGAGTTCGACCGCTCCGGCGCCCTGCCGCTCCAGGTAGAGCAGATCGTGAGCCAGCTGATCAGAAAGTTGCGCGAGATTCGTGAAAGGGCCGTCTAATCTAACTAACTAACTAACCTCTCGTTGCAGCGGACGCCCCCCGGGTGATCTCTCCAACGTTCTCGCGCCTGGCGTCGATCAGCTGTGGCGCCGCTCAGCAGCCCGGCCGGGTGTCGCCGCTGAACTCATAGTCCGTTACGCGGCTCCGCGCTCGGGCATGGGGAAAACGGTTACGTCAACTTTGATTCCGGCACGTGCGAGCATGTCCACAAGGCCGTCGATGCTGAAAAGGTCGATGCGACCTCGCACCAAGTCGCTGATACGGGACTGGGTCACGCCGAGAAGGGTGGCGGCCTTGGCCTGTGTCAGGCCCCGGTCCTGGATGAGCTTGCGGATCGTGAACATGAGCGTGGAGCGAACCTCCAGATGCGCCGTCTCCTCCTCGTCAAAGCCGAGGTCCCGGAAGACATTGCCACTGGAAGGTGTGCAGTCTGATTCGGCCATTCTACGATCGATGAGAGTGCACCCACTCCTTCAGCGCTTCGTCGATTCGGGTCTGCCACCCCTTGCCCGTGGATTGGAAGTACTCCACAACCTCGGGACTGTACCGGACAGAGAGGAGGACCTTCTTGGCCTTCTTTCCCGGACATCTCTGGACGGGTCGGCGCACCGTTGCCTTCTTCCAGAACTCTGACGCTGCCGCCGGGTCGTTGGGATCATAGGGGCATTCGGGATCCTCGACCCGTCCAGGAGCCCTCGCAACTGCCGCTTCGATCGCTCTCGCGCTCATGGGTAAGGGCTTGGAAGTAGTATCGTGCTTCATGTTGGATCGCCGCTCGCGTTGCTCGCCATACGCCAAACGCCTATTCCTCGGCGGTGAGGACCGGAGCGTCGAACCGCATCCCACCCCTCGAAGTCCATCCCGTGGGCGACGGAGATTGCCTCGCGCTTCCGCTCGTCTTACGTCACAACCAGCTGAAGCGTAGCGACAAGGAGCTGCGGGATCAAGCATGCTACCGCAAGGGACCGTGCCGGATGCGAGGTAGAGCTGGACCCGGTCGGAGTGCTGCTCAGCGGACGAATGAATGAACATAAGGCCCCCCGCTGAGGTTGACGCTCGTGCACGTCTGTGCATACACTCCAGCTCGTGGAGTTCGAGTGGGACGAGCTGAAGGCGGCTGCGAATCTCCGGAAGCATGGCGTCGACTTCGCCGACGCCGCGTTGGTCCTTGAAGACGAGCTGGCCCTTACCCTTCGGGACCCAGATGCGCAGAATGAGGAGCGCTGGGCCACGATCGGGCACGATCCGCACCAGCGAGTGCTGGTGGTCGTCTACACTTGGCGAGGAGAGCGCATCCGTCTGATCTCGGCCCGAGAAGCAGCCGGCGCGGAGCGCCGTCGCTACGAGACAGGGCTATGAGAAAAGAATACGACTTTGGGCAAGCCAAGCGTGGGTCGGTAGTCCCGGTCCCCAAGGGCAAGACGCGAATCACGATCCGTCTGGACGAAGATGTGGTGGAGTGGTTCAAGCGGCAAGTTCATGCGGCCGGCGGAGGCAACTACCAGACGCTGATCAACACAGCTCTCCGAGAGTACATTGGAGAGACACACGAGCCTCTGGAGGAGACACTGCGACGCGTGATTCGCGAGGAGCTAAAGACCGCCTGAAGACAGGCCAACCAACCGCTGCACCGGACAGCCGCCTCCGCCGGCCGCTTGGCGAGTGAGCGGGAAAACTGTTGGGCGGTCTCATCTCAGCCCATTCTTCACGCCGTCCGTCAAAACACCGGCGCGCCGGGTTCGCGGCTGAGCGAATTCCAGCTCTCGCCCATCAGGACTCGCCGAAGCCTGCGTCCTCGCGCACGCCGGCGGCGCGCATCGCCTCGGCGCGGCGGCGGGAGGCCTCGGCGTCGGCGCGGGCCGCCGCTTCGTCCCACTCGCCCTGCGGCTCCACCCAGCCCTGGAGGTTGCGCAGCACCAGGCCGGCGAGTAGCTCGAGGTGGTCCGGGCGGTCGTTGAGGCACGGCAGGTAGCGGTAGCCGGCCGGGTCGCCTCCGGCCTCCTCCCAGAACTCGCGGTTGAGGCCGTCGAGCTCCTCGAGCGTCTCCAGGCAGTCGGCGGAGAAGGCCGGGCTGACGACGTCGAGGCTGGCGACGCCGGAGCGCGCCATCGCCTTCACCGTCACGTCGGTGTACGGCTTGAGCCACTCCTCGCGGCCGAAGCGGCTCTGGAAGGCGACGACGTAGCGGTCCGGCCCGCGCCCCAGCCGCTCGGCGACCAGGCGCGCCGTCTGGTGGCAGAAGCAGTGGTAGGGGTCGCCGTTGCGGAAGTAGCGCAGCGGGATTCCGTGGAAGGAGAAGAGGAGCTGCTCCGGCTCGCGCCCCTCGCGCTGCCACGTCTCGCGGATCGAGGCGGCCAGCGCGTCGGCGTACGCCGGCTCGTCGTGGTAGCCGTGGATGGTGCGCAGCTCCGGCACCCAGCGCCAGCGCACCAGCTCGGCGGCCAGGGCGTCGAAGGTCGAAGCGGTGGTGGCCGCCGAGTACTGCGGGTAGAGCGGGAAGAAGAGGACGCGGCGGCAGCCGGCGTCGCGCAGCTCGGCGAGGGCGGCGGCGATCGACGGCTCGCCGTAGCGCATGCCGAGGGCGACGTGCACCGGCGGCCCGCCCACCCGCTCACCGAGCATGCGAGCGAGCGCGTCGCGCTGGCGGCGGGCGATGACCAGGAGCGGCGAGCCCTCTTCTGTCCACACCTTGCGGTAGAGCTCGGCAGACGTCTTCGGCCGCCGGGTGAGCACGAACGCCTCGAGGATCGGCTTCCACTGCCAGCGCGGCAGCTCGATCACCCGCGGGTCTGACAGGAACTGCCGCAGGTAGGGCCGCAGCGCCTCCGCGGTAGGCGCTTCCGGCGTCCCCAGGTTGGCCAGCAGCACCCCCACGGCGGGCGTCGCACCGTGCTGGAACCGAGGCTCTCCGACGTACTCCATGGCCGGCGGAGCTTATCAATCGGCCGCGGGACGCCGGCGGCCC
>CAZLBJ010000234.1:0-6969 GCA_964557755.1 uncultured Thermoanaerobaculia bacterium | reverse complement strand
ACGCTCGCGGCTGGCGGCCGGAGGTGATCCTGCTGACCCATGGGCACATCGACCACATCGCCCACGTCGGGCATCTCTGCGAGCGCTACGACCTGCCGGTCTGGGCACCGGCCGAGGACCAGTTCCTCCTCGACAGCCCGCAGATTCCCGAGCTCGCCGCGATGCTCGGCGCCCGGCCCTGCCCGGCGCCGGCGCGTCACTGGCAGGACGGTGAGACCGTCAGCGTCGCTGGCCTCGAGCTCGAGGTGATCCACGCCCCGGGTCACACGCCGGGGCACGTCTGCCTGCTCCACCACGAGAGTCGCACCGCTCTGGTCGGCGACGTGATCTTCCACCGCGGCATCGGCCGTACCGACCTGCCGGGCGGCGACTACGCCACCCTCGAAGGCTCGATCCGCCAGCGCCTCTTCACCCTCGAAGGCGACTGGACCCTCCACCCGGGGCACGGGCCGGAGACGACGCTGGCGGAGGAGCGCGAAGAGAACCCGTTCTTCGGCGAACGGGCGACGGTGCGGCCGGGTTGACCGCGACGCCCCCCAAGCCGCCCCCCTGGAAGCGCCTGGTCGGCCGCTGGGTCGACGCCCTGGCGGTCGAGCGCGGGCTGTCCGAGCACACCGTGGCGGCCTACCGGCGCGACCTCGAGCGGCTCGGTCGCGAGCTCGCCGAGCGCGGCGAGGACCTGCTCACCGCCGACGCCGCCGCGCTCGCCGCCCACCTGCGCGCCCTGCGCCGCCAGGGGCTGGCGCCGCGCTCGGTGCGCCGCGCCCTGTCGTCGATCCGCAGCTTCTACGCCCACCTGGTGACCGAGGGCGAGCGTGCGGACGACCCGGCGGTCAACCTGCTGCCGCCGCGCCTCCTGCAGCAGCTCCCGAAGGTGCTCTCCGAGCGGCAGGTGGAGGCGCTGCTCGCCGCCCCCGACGTCGGCGAGCCGCGCGGCCTTCGCGACCGCGCGATGATCGAGATCCTCTACGCCAGCGGCCTGCGCGTGTCGGAGCTCGTCGGCCTCAAGCTCGGCCACCTCCAGGGCATCGGCAGGAACCGCGAGGGGCGCCGCGAGATCGACTTCCTGCTCATCCCCGGCAAGGGGGCGAAGGAGCGGGTGGTGCCGATCGGCGAGCAGGCGGTGGGGTGGCTGGAGCGCTACCTCGGCGAGGTGCGGCCGGCGCTCGTCCGCGGCCGCCACGAGGTCGTCTTCGTCAACCGCCTGGGCGACGGCATGACGCGCCAGGGGTTCTGGAAGATCCTCCGCGGCTACGCCCGCGCGCTCGGCGTCCGCGACGTCTCGCCGCACGTCCTGCGCCACAGCTTCGCCAGCCACCTGCTCGAGCACGGCGCCGACCTGCGCGCGGTGCAGATGATGCTCGGCCACGCCGACATCTCGACCACCCAGATCTACACCCACATCCACCAGGCGCGGCTCAAATCGCTCTACGACGAGTTCCACCCCCGGGCGTGAGGAAACCGCCGTGAGGAATCCGCGGCGGCCCGGAAGCGTTGGACTCGACACGAACGCCGGCCGTAGAATGCACCGAAGCCCGAACCCCGACCGATCCGCCGTGACCCGACGCCCGCTCCTCGCCCTGCTCGCCGCCCTCCTCGCGCTGCCTGCCTTACCGGCGGCGGCGGAGCTGGTGATCCTCGAGGACGGGCGCTTCCTCAAGGCGAGCGGCTACCGGGTGGAGGGGCAGCGGATGCGCGTCGAGCTGCTCGGCGGCGGCGCCCTCACCCTGCCGCTCGGCCGCGTCTCGAGGGTGATCGACGACGAGATCGAGCCGCCGCCGCCGCCGGCGCCCGAGCCGGTCGCCGCGGCGGCCGCCGCCATCATGGCCGTGCCGTGGGAGTTCGCCGACGGCCAGGCGGTGCCCGCCACGCCGTTCGGCGAGCTGATCTACGCCGCCGCCGAGCGCCACCGCGTCAACCCGGCGCTGGTCGCCGCCCTGGTGCGCGCCGAGTCGGCCTTCGACCCGCGCGCCGTCTCCCACAAGGGGGCCGGCGGCCTGATGCAGCTCATGCCCGCCACCGCCCGCCGCTTCGGGCTCGACGACGCCGAGCGCTTCGAGCCGGAGCGCAACCTCGAGGCCGGCACCCGCTACTTGCGCTGGCTGCTCGAGCGCTTCGAGGGCGACGTGGCGCTGGCGCTCGCCGCCTACAACGCCGGCGAGGGCACGGTCGACCGCTACGGCGGCGTGCCGCCCTTCCGCGAGACGCGCACCTACATCCGCCGCATCTACTCGACGCTGGGCGTCGCCGGGACGGCGACCGCGTCCCTGTTGTAGCGCATCACCACCAGCGTGCGGTCGTCCTCCGCCGGCCGGCCGCCGGCGTGCAGCTCGACCGCCGCCACCAGGCCGTCGCGCACCTCGTCGGCGGTCAGCGGGCGGCCGGCCGCCGCCGCTGCCGCCGCCAGCCGCCCGAACGTCTCCTCGACGGCGTCGTAGCCGAACGGCTCGTCGTCCTCGCCGCGCGCCTCGATCAGCCCGTCGGACAGCCACACCACCACGTCGTCGCGCACGAGGCGCAGTGTCTCGGTGCCCCACGACGGGCCGATGCCGCCCAGCGGCTGTCCCGGCAGCATCACCTCGCGGACGGTGGCGCCGCGCAGCAGGTAGGTGGGCGGATGGCCGGCGTTGGTGATCTCCAGCGAGCCGTCGCGGAAGTCGAGCAGGGCGATGGTGGCGGTGACGAAGAAGCGGCCGTCGCGGTCGAGGCGCACCACGGCGTCGAGCTTGCGGAGGATCTCCTCGACCGGCCGCTCCTCGGAGACCAGGATGGTGAGCGCCGCCTTGAGCATCGCCATGCGCAGGCCGGTCGGCAGGCCGTGGCCGGAGACGTCGGCCACCACCACCGCCAGGCGGTCCTCGCCGAGGCGCAGGACGTCGAAGTAGTCGCCGCCGATGGCGGCGCTGGGCGCGAACAGGCTGGCGAACTCGATGCCGCGGCCGTGCGGCAGGTCGAGCGGAAGCAGGCTCTGCTGGAGCTCGCGGGCGATCGCCAGCTCCTTCTCCAGCAGCTCCTTCTGGGTGGCGGTGGCGACGAGCTGCTCGAGGTTGGCGGCCATGGTGTTGAACGAGCGCTGCAGCTCGCCCACCTGGTCGCGCCGGCGCACCGGGATGCGCACCGAGAAGTCGCCGCGGCGCACCGCGTCGGTGGCGCGGGAGAGGCGGTTGACGGCGCGCGACAAGGCGAAGATCATCACCGCCGCCATCAGCGCCGCCGCCGCGTAGACGTCGAAGAGCAGGAAGGCGAAGACGAAGAGCAGGCTCCACATCGAGACGTCGAGCTCCGCCGAGTTGCTGAACAGGTGGCGCTCGAGGGTGCGCGGCGGGGCGTTCAGGGCGACGCCGAAGTTGTCCGCCACGTGCGAGCCGTCGGCCAGCGCCACCAGCGGTCCGGGCACCTCGCCCCACCATAGGATCGGGTCGTCCCAGGCGCGGTCGAACAGCCCCTCGCCGCGGGTGCGGGGGGCGCGCTCGGCGAAGAACGTCTCGGCGGCGCCGGGGGAGCGCCGCGGGTCGGTCTTCAGCGCCATCGCCCGGCCCATGATCTCGACGTCCACCCGCCCCTGCGCCTCCTCCTCGCCGCTCGGACCGTAGAGGCGCACCCACACGTCGCTGCGCTCGGTGAGCTCCTGGGCGAGGTCGCCGGTGTGGGCCGCCGCAACGCCGCGGGCGGCGTCACCGGCGGTGGCCACCAGGGTGGGCACGCCGCCGGGCAGGGCGAAGAAGCGGGGCGCGCCGCCGCCGGCCTCGGCCACCCACGCAGGCCAGGCCTCGGGCAGGGCGGCGCTGCCGGCCACGCGGCGGCCGTCGCGGTAGACGGCGAACGCCGTCGCGCCGCTTTCGGCGGGCGCCGCCGCGCCCTCGAGGTGCAGCCGGGCGGCGGCCTCGAGCTCGGCCTGCACCCCCTGCACCGCGTCGCGGTAGAGGTGGCCGAGCACGTACCCCGCCTGGATGTAGGCGACGGCGGCGAGCACCAGGACGACCAGCGGGATCGGCACGATGCCGATCAGGAAGTAGGAGAAAGCGAGGCGGCGTCCGACCTTCCACAGCGCCGCGTGGTAGAGGCGCCACGCACCCCACAGCAGCAGGAAGACGGCGGCGCCCGCCATCACCACCATGGCCAGCACGCTGAGCGCCCCGAGGTCGAGCAGCGCCACGGCCAGGCACACGGCCAGCACGGCGAGGATGGCGAGGAGCGGTCGGGAGGTCTTCACGGGAGGTCCGCCTAGACTACGTGAAGCGCGCCCGGGTTGTTCCGGCCGCGGGGCTCGGGCGTAGTATGCTGTCGGCTGGAAGGTGCAGCCGCCGCCGGCCGGCGGTGCGCGCCTCCGTCACCGAGATCCACCGCGCCGCGCCCGGCGCGACCCCGTTTCCGCAGGAGGAGAGCACCGTGTCCAGGATCCCGCGATTCCAGGAGCACCTGAAGACCGGCTTCACGGCCGAGGCGGTGAGCGCCGCCCGCTTCCGGTCCTACGCCGCCAGGGCCGACAGCGACGGCCTGCCGAACCTGGCCCGGCACTGGCGCCGGCTGGCCGCCGAGAAGGACGGGCTGGCGGTCGAGCTGCTGCACGCCGCCGGCCAGGCGCGCGGCGACGGCACTGACCTCGGCGACGCCATCGCCAACGAGCGCTACGAGAACGAGGTGCTCTACCCGAAGATGGAGCGCGAGGTCGACGCGGACACGCGGCAGGTGCTGGTCGGCCTGATCGAGCGCCAGAAGGGCCACCTCGCGGACCTCGAAGAGATGCGCAAGCAGTACATGGCGGCCACGGGTGACGTCGACCTGCCGGCCTCCGTCGACGCCGGCGTCCACGACTGAAAACGCCTGTCGGCGCGGCTTTTGCGTCGCTTGTGACGGGTAGGCACATGGGGTAGGATCGAGCGGCCCGCCCGGGGCCGCCCGCCACAAGGAGCCACGCCCCGCGAACCCCAGGGAGAGGACACCCCGATGATCGGCCAGAGCTGGATGACCACCAAGTTCGAGAAGCTGGAGGACTGGGCCCTGCGCCACTCCTTCTGGCCCTTCCCCTTCGGCACCGCCTGCTGCGCCATCGAGTTCATGAGCTCGGTGTCGAGCCACTACGACATGTCGCGCTTCGGCTCCGAGGTGGTGCGCTTCTCGCCGCGGCAGAGCGACATCCTGATCGTCGCCGGCACCATCAACGACAAGATGGCGCCGGTGCTCAAGCGCATCTACGACCAGATGGCCGACCCGAAGTGGGTGGTGTCGATGGGCGCCTGCGCCTGCTCGGGCGGCTTCTACCGCGCCTACCACGTGATGCAGGGCATCGACGAGATCATCCCGGTGGACGTCTACGTGCCCGGCTGCCCGCCGTCGCCGGAGGGCCTGATCTACGGCATCCTCCAGCTCAAGGAGAAGGTGGCGCGCGACCGGGACTCGCAGCAGCGCTCCACCCACCAGCGGCCGGCCGCGGTCGACGAGGAGAGAGAGAGTGCCAGCTCTGGCGGAACCCTCCCTGCTTGACAGCCTGAACGAGACGCACCCCGGCGCGGTCACCGAGCAGCCAGGGCTCGACCAGCCGACCTGGGTGGTCGAGCGCGACGCGCTGCTCGACGTCTGCCGCGCCCTGCGCGACGACCCGGCGACGCGGTTCGACCTGATGCTCGACGCTTGCGGCGTCGACTTCCCGGACCGCGACCCGCGCTTCGAGGCCGTCTACCACCTCTACAGCATCCCGCGCCGCGACCGCCTGCGCCTGAAGGTGCCGCTCGCCGCGGACGACCTCCGGCTGCCGAGCCTGATCCCGGTGTGGAAGGCGGCCAACTGGTTCGAGCGCGAGATGTACGAGATGTTCGGCTTCGAGGTGCAGGACCACCCGAACCTCTCCCGCCTGCTCACCCACGAGGCCTTCCAGGGCCACCCGCTGCGCAAGGACTACGACCCGGCGCGCCGCTGGATCCTCACCGAGGACCAGATGTACAAGCCGAAGTTCGTCGGCCTCGGCGAGTCCGTGTCCGGCGAGGACGACGACATGTTCGAGCGCATGACGGTCAACATCGGCCCCTCGCACCCGGCGATGCACGGCACCTTCCGGGTGATGGCGGTGCTCGACGGCGAGACCATCGTCGCCTCCGACGTCGAGACCGGGTACCTGCACCGCTGCTTCGAGAAGATGTGCGAGACGCACACCTGGCAGCAGGTGATCCCCTACACCGACCGCCTCAACTACTGCTCGTCGTTCATCAACAACGTCGGCTACTGCCACGTCGTCGAGCGCATGCTGGGGCTCGAGGTGCCGCCGAAGGCGGTGTGGGCGCGCACCGTGCTCTCCGAGTTCAGCCGCATCATGGACCACTGCGTGTGCAACGGCTCGACGCTGGTCGACGTCGGCGCGCTGACCAACTTCTGGTACCTGTTCCAGATCCGCGAGGAGATCTACGGCCTGCTGGAGAGCTGCTTCGGCGCCCGGCTGACCGTCTCCGGCTGCCGCATCGGCGGCCTGCTGGCCGACCTGCCGCCCGACTTCATGGAGCGCAGCCGGCGGCTGCTCGACATGATCCCGCCGTTCATCGACGACGTCGACACGCTGATCACCAAGAACCGCATCTGGATGGACCGCTCGGTGGGCATCGCCGCCATCACCGGCGAGGAGGCGGTCGCCTGGGGCTGGACCGGCCCCTGCCTGCGCGCCTCCGGCGTCGCCTACGACGTGCGCACGGCGCACCCGTACGACCTCTACGACACCGTCGACTTCGAGGTGCCGACCTACCGCGGCGGCGACGTCTACGACCGCTACCGCGTGCGCATGGACGAGATGCGGCAGTCGCTGCGCATCATCCGCCAGCTCCTCGACCGCGGCATGCCGGAGGGTCCGTACATCGTCGACGACCCGCACGTCGCGCTGCCGCCCAAGGACGCCGCCTATAACCAGATGGAGGCCATGATCTACCACTTCAAGCTGATCATGGACGGCATCCAGGTGCCCGAGGGCGAGCGCTACGGCATGGT
>CAZLBJ010000233.1:0-2674 GCA_964557755.1 uncultured Thermoanaerobaculia bacterium | reverse complement strand
GGGGGCGGCGGGCGGGGGGGGGGCGGGGCCCTCCCGGGGCGGGGGGTGCCGGGGGCGACGTCGGGGGGGCGGCCGCCGACCGGGCGCTGGGGCGGGCCGCAACTCGGGGCGGTGCGGCCGCGGCTGGCGGCGGTGGGGGAGCCGTGCGCCGCGGTGCCGGCCGCGGTGGTCCGCCGCGCGGCCACCGACGGGCCGGGGCGGGTGACCTTCGACTGGGGCCGCGAGGTGGTGGGCTACCTGCGCGTCCGCCACCCGGCGAACGAGCCGGCGGCGGGGCCGAGCGTGTCGCTTTTCGCCGTCGGCGAGAAGGCGGTGCGGCCGCTGGGCGCCGGGGCGAATGCGCTGCCGCTGGTCGGCATGCCGGGCAGCGTCGAGTGGACCGACGTCGTGCCGCGCCGCTTCCGCTACGCCGCCGTCGTCGGCATGCCGGGGCCGCTCGAGGCCAGCGTCGTGCCGATCGAGGCTGAGGCCCTGGCCGCCCTCCCCGGCTGCGTCCACAACGAGACCGCCGACCCCGGAGTCCTCGGCCTCGCCCCCCGCCCCCGCCGCCTCCCCGCCGAAGACGCAGTCCGCCGCCGGTTGCAGAAGGCTGGGGACGAGCCGTAGCTCACCGCTGGCGATTGCGTCTGCTGTAGTCAAGCAGCCACATTGGCGGCAGGTGCGGTTACACCAGCTCCAAGAAGTCGTCCACAGATAGGCGCGCCGACTTGAGGATGTGGGACAGCGTGGAGCGTTTGACGGGCCGGTGGGCCGGCACGATGATTTTGAGGGTCTCGTCGGGAAGGTGCTTCTGCAGACGGATATGACTGCCGCGTTGCCGGACGACGACCCAACCGTCGCGCTGCAGCGCCCGGAGGATCCGTTGGTAGCTGAGCGAGGGGACCTTGCTCAAACCACCAGCTCGCGGACCTCGCTGCCGGCGGCTGGAGCGAGGTCGTCGTCCACCGGCTCCAGGTAGAGCTCGATGGCCTCGCGCACGTTTGCCAGCGCCTCTTCGGCGGTGTCCCCTTCGCTGATGCAGCCGGGCAACGACGGAACATAGGCGGTGTAGCCACCCTCGCCGCTCGGCTCCAGGACGATCTTGAGTTTCATGGGTCGATTGTAGCGGCTGGCGTCTACGCCCGCCGGTGCAGCACGAAATCCGGCGCGTACTCCAGGGCGTCGCGGGCGTCGGAGGCGGGGAAGGCGGCGAGGGCTCGGCGGGCGGCTTCGGCGTGGCGCTCGGCGATGGCGCGGGCCTCGTCGAGGGTGCCGGCGGACTCGACCAGGGCCAGGACCTCCTCGGGCGCCGTGCGGCGGAAGCCGCGGTCCTCGAGGACGTGCTCGATCGGCGCGCGGCCGGCCGCCGACAGGCGCGGCAGGAGGAGGATCAGCGGCAGGGTGAGCTTGCCCTCCTTCAAGTCGGAGAGCACCGGCTTGCCGAGCTCCTCCTGGCGCGCCGTGAAGTCGAGCAGGTCGTCGACGATCTGGAAGCAGACGCCGAGGTTGCGGCCGTACTCGGCGAGCACCGCCTCGGCGTCGCGGCGCGCCGGCTCGATCAGCGCCGGCACCGAGCAGGCGGCGGCGAACAGATGCGCCGTCTTGCGGTCGATGATGGCGAAGTACTCGTCCGCCGTGAGGTCCACCGCCCCCAGCCGCTCGAGCGCCAGCAGCTCGCCCTCGACCATCTTCAGCGTCGCGCCCACCAGCTTCTGCACCACCTCCAGCCGGTCGTGGGCGAGCGCCTTCTTCATCGCCAGCGTGTAGATCCAGTCGCCCAAGAGCACCGTCAAGTTGTTGCCCCACAGGCGGTTGACCGACGGCCGGCCGCGGCGCAGACCGGCGTGGTCGATGATGTCGTCGTGCACCAGGGTGGCGGTGTGGATCAGCTCGACGGTGGCCGCGTAGGTGACCTCCTCGTCGGAGTCGTGGCCCAGCATGCGCGCCACCAGCAGCAGCAGCGCCGGCCGCACCCGCTTGCCGCCGCCGTCGGTCAGGTACTCGCCCGCCTGGTGGATGAAGGGGACGTCGGAGTCGAGGCTGGCGCGGAAGATCGCCTCGGTCGCCTCGAGCTTGTCGGCGACGAGTGCCAACAGCGCTGCCGCCGAAGGCGGCGCCAGCGGGTCGCCGGGAGGCGGCTCCGGCTCGGGGAGGGGGCGGAGGAGCCCGGTCACCGCCGTGGTTCCCTCCCACGACCGGTCATGGCTGGCGTACCGGATCGAAGGTCTTGACCTCGGCCAGGCGGCCGTCGCGGAAATCGTAGCGCCGGCCGCGGTCGAAGTACCACCAGCTCTCGCTGTCGCCGGAGAGCTCCACCCGGTCGGGGCGCCCCTGCTCGCGGTGGACGCGCTCGGCGTCCGGGCTGTCGACGGTGGCCAGGAAGCGGCGCAGGTTGTGGACGAAGTCGGCGCGCTCGACGACGATCGGCACCGCCACCTGGTTGCCGCGGCCGAGGCGCTTGGTGATCTCCTTGCGCTCCAGCACCTGCAGCTCCTCGCCCTTCGGCGTGCGCACCGGCACCCCGACCACCAGCTCGAAGTGGTTGTAGAAGCTGTCCCACGGCCAGCGCAGCGAGTAGCCGCCGGAGTCGTCGGTCACCGCCGCCACCCGCGTCGTGTCGCGCAGCACCGGGCGGAATTGGCGCAGGCTGAAGACGGCGCGCGACGCCTCGAACACCACCCGCACCTGGTCGAGC
>CAZLBJ010000232.1:0-3252 GCA_964557755.1 uncultured Thermoanaerobaculia bacterium | reverse complement strand
GACAGGCGGCCCAGCACCTCCGGCACGACGTCGGCCAGCACCTCGGGCATCGGCCGGCCCTCGGTGCGCTCGACGGCGGCCAGGTACTCGCCCTTGTCGGTCTCGACGCGCAGCAGCTCGCCCGGCTCGACGCCGAGGCGGCGGGCGAAGCCCTGGGCGGCCCGGGTCGGCTTGCCGTCCTCGTCGAAGGCGACCGACACCGGCGGTCCGACCACCTGCTCCTCGCGGTCCGGCTCGCGCGCCGGCAGGCCGCGGGCGACGAGCACCAGCCGGCGCGGCGTGAACGCGGTCTCGAGCTCGCGCACCTCGACGCCGCGGGCGGCGAGGCGGGCGACGAAGAGCTCCGCCAGCTCGGCCACCGCCGGGGCCAGCATGCGGGCCGGGATCTCCTCCGCGCGCACCTCCAGCAGGTATTCGCCGCGCGTCATGCCTTGGCCTCCTCGGCGGCCGGCTCGGGCGCCGCCGGCGCGCCGCCGCCCTCCGCCGCCGCCAGCAGCGGCCAGCCCAGCGCCTCGCGGCTCTCCACCCAGGCGCGGGCGCAGGCGACGGCGAGGTCGCGCACCCGCTTGATGCGCTCCGCGCGGTCGGTCACCGACACCGCGCCGCGGGCGTCGAGGACGTTGAACAGATGCGAGCACTTGAGCGCGCACTCGTAGGCGGGCAGCACGGCGCCGGCCTCGAGACACCGCCGCGCCTCGCGCTCGTAGCCGGCAAACTGCTGCTCGAGGAAGCCGACGTCGGCGAGCTCGAAGTAGTAGCGCGACGACTCGACCTCGTCCTGGTGGCGTACCTGCCCGTAGGTCACGCCCTCGACCCACTCGACGTCGTAGACGTTCTTCGACAGGCCGAGGAACATGGTGATGCGCTCGAGGCCGTAGGTGATCTCGACGCTCACCGGGTCGAGCTCGAGGCCGCCGGCCTGCTGGAAATAGGTGAACTGGGTGATCTCCATGCCGTCGAGCATCACCTGCCAGCCGACGCCCCAGGCGCCGAGGGTGGGCGCCTCCCAGTTGTCCTCCTCGAAGCGCAGGTCGTGGTCGGCGAGGTCGATGCCGATCGCCTCGAGGCTGCCGACGTAGAGCCGCTGCACGTCCTTCGGCGCAGGCTTCAGGATCACCTGGAGCTGGTAGTGCTTGCCGAGGCGGAACGGGTTGTCGCCGTAGCGGGCGTCGGCGGGGCGGCGCGACGGCTGCACGTAGGCGACGCGCCACGGCTCCGGCCCGAGCACGCGCAGGAAGGTGTCCGGGTGCATGGTGCCGGCGCCGACCTCGAGGTCGTACGGCTGCTGCAGCACGCACCCCTGGTCGGCCCAGAAGCGCGACAGCCGCAGGATGACGTCCTGGAAGGTCTGCATCGGTGAAGTCTCCTCGAGGTCTCTCAACGTCCGAGCGTGCGCTGCATCACACCATAGCTCTTCAGCTCGTGCTGGAGGAACGCCCGCCGCACGCGCGCCGCGATCTGCTCGACGGTGGCGAGGTCGGCCGCCGGCGGCGCCTCCTTCGCCAGCTCGGCGAGCCGCACGTGGCCGAAGCGCTCCAGCAGCGCCAGCACTTCGGGCGGCACCGCCAGCGCTCCGGGCGGCGCCAGGCCCCCCGGCGCGCCGCACTCTGGGCACACCAGCCCCTCGCCGGAGGCCGGCAGCACCGCGCCGCGCGCCGCCTCCATCTCGCGGCCGCACGCCGGGCACTCCACCGGCGACGGGAACACCCCCGCCAGGCGCAGCATCCAGATCTCGAAGAAGCGCGCCGCGAGGTCGCGGTCGACGCCGGCCAGCAGCGCCTCGACCGTCGAATCGAGGAGCCGGTAGTACAGCTCCGCGGGCTCGTTCTCCTGGGCGAACAGCAGCAGGTGCTCGGCGAGGTAGCTGCCGAGCAGGATGTCCTCCAGGGCGTCGAGCAGGCGGCCGGCGGGGCGCACCGGCTCGACGCCGGAGATGCGCACCAGCTCGCGCCCCTCGCTCTCGAACCAGGTGACCTTCACTTTGGCGAGGGGCTGGAGCTGCCCGGCGAAACGACTGTACTTGCGGCGCGCCCCCTTCGCAACCCCCCGCACCTTGCCGCGCTCGCGGGTGAGGAAGGTGACGATGCGGTCGCGCTCCTGGAGGTCGAAGGCGTCGAGGAGCAAGGCCTCGGCACTGGTCAGCATCGGGGTCAGGCCGGCATCGGGTCAGCGCAGCAGCAGGCCGATCAGCAGCGAGGCGAACGAGAAGTAGATGAGGATGCCGGTGACGTCGTTGCTGGTCGACACCAGCGGGCCGGCGGCGAGCGCCGGGTCGAAGCCGAGGCGCCGGAAGACGAGCGGGATGGCGGCACCGTTCATCGACGCCAGCACCATGGCGACGAACATCGAGCCGCCGACGACCACCGCGTACCACGGGTTCTGCTGCAGCAGCGTCGCGGCGACGCCGACGATCACCGCGAAGGCGAGGCCGAGGACGACGCCGATCTTCGCCTGCTGCCACAGGAAGCGGCCGAGCCAGCGCTCGCCGCCGCCGATGCGCCCGGTGGCCAGGCCGCGCACGGTGATGGTCGCCGTCTGGCTGCCGATGTTGCCGCCCATGCCCATGATCACCGGCACGAAGGCGAGCAGGAACAGCGCCTCCGACAGGCGCACCTGGAAGTGCTGGAGCAGCAGGCCGGTGGCGAGGCCGCCGACGAGGTTGATCAGCAGCCACGGGAAGCGGATGGCGGCGACCTTCAGCGAGCGCTCCTGGTGGACCATCTCGTCCTCGCTGGTGCCGACCATCCTGAGGAAGTCCTCGGTCGCCTCCTCGCGCACGATGTCGATGATGTCGTCGACCGTGACGATACCGGCCAGCCGCCCCTCGTCGTCGACCACCGGGATGGCCATCAGGTCGTAACGGGCGGCGAGCCGCGCCACCTCCTCCTGGTCGGTGCCGGTGGTGGCGTGGATGACGTCGCGCTGGGCGATGTCGCCCAGGGTCTTCTCGGGCGGCGCGAGGAGGAGCTGGCGCAGCGAGGTCACGGCGACCAGCCGCCCCTCGTCGTCGACCACGTAGAGGTAGAAGATCAGCTCGACGTCGCGGTTCTCCTGGATGGACGCGACCGCCTGGCGCACCGTCGTCGCCTCCGGCAGGGAGAACAGCTCCCGGGTCATCACCCGGCCGGCCGAGTCCTCCTCGTAGCCGAGCTGCTTATGGATCGCCGAGTCGCGCCCCAGCTCGACGGCGCCGAGGACCTCCTCCCGGAACGCCTCCGGCAGGTCCTCGATCAGGTACACCGCGTCGTCGAC
>CAZLBJ010000231.1:0-8939 GCA_964557755.1 uncultured Thermoanaerobaculia bacterium | reverse complement strand
GCGATCCTAACCCGGGCGTCGTTCTGCTCTGCCGCTGCGGCTCCGAATGTGCCCCGACCGCACTTCGCCTCGGAGGCTGGCGGGACCCCCGCCGTGTTTACGCCCCCGGGCTTTGCGCCTACAATGCTCTGCGTGAGCGAGGAACGAGCCGTCGACGATCAGGTGCTGTCACCCTCGCAGGCGCCGGAGGATGCGGGGGTCGAGCTCGCCTTGCGGCCGCGGCGACTCGACGAGTACGTCGGGCAGCGCAAGGTCGTCGACAACCTCGAGGTCTTCATGCGCGCCGCCCGGCAGCGCGGCGAGAGCCTCGACCACGTGCTGATCTTCGGACCGCCCGGGCTCGGCAAGACGACGCTGGCCCACATCGTCGCCGAGGAGATGAACGCCTCGCTGCGGGTGACCTCCGGGCCGGTGCTGGAGAAGGCGGGCGACCTCGCCGCCGTGCTGGTCAACCTCGAGCCGGGCGACGTGCTGTTCGTCGACGAGATCCACCGCCTCGGGCCGACGGTGGAGGAGATCCTCTACCCGGCGCTCGAGGACTTCATGCTCGACCTGGTGATCGGCGAGGGGCCGGCGGCGCGCACCGTGCGCCACCCGCTGCCGCCGTTCACGCTGATCGGCGCCACCACCCGCGCCAGCCTGATCTCGTCGCCGCTGCGCGCCCGCTTCGGCATCGTTCACCGCCTCGACTTCTACCGTCCTGAGGAGCTCGAGCGCATCGTGCTGCGCTCGGCGGGCATCCTCCGCGTCCCCACCGACGCCGACGGCGCCGCCGAGATCGCCCGCCGCAGCCGCGGCACGCCGCGCATCGCCAACCGCCTGCTGCGCCGGGTGCGCGACTTCGCCGAAGTGAAGAGCGACGGCCGCGTCACCCGCACCCTGGCGCGCGAGGCGCTGGCGCTCCTGGAGGTCGACGAGTTCGGCTTCGAGGACCTCGACCGCAAGATCCTCGGCGTCCTGATCGAGCACTACGGCGGCGGCCCGGCGGGGATCAAGTCGCTGGCCGCGGCGGTGGGCGAGGAGGCGGGGACGCTCGAGGACATCTACGAGCCGTTCCTCATCCAGGAGGGGTTCCTGCAGCGCACGCCGCGCGGCCGCGTCGCCACCCGCCGCGCCTTCCAGCACCTCGGCTACCCGCCCCCCGCCGGCTCCGCTCCCCAGGCCGGGCTGTTCGAGTAACGGCGCGTGCGCCCGGCGGTCCTGATCTACAACCCGACCGCCGGCCGCCGCCGCCAGGGGCGCCTGCTGGCGGAGCTGGTGCCGGAGCTCGCACGCGGCGGCTTCGCGGTCGAGGCGGCGGCCACCGCGGCGCCCGGCGACGCCACCCGCCTCGCCCGCGAAGCGGCCGACGGCGGCGCCGAGGCGGTGTTCGTCCTCGGCGGCGACGGCACGGTGCGCGAAGCGGCGGCGGCGCTCTACGGCGGCGAGACGCCGCTCGCCATCCTCCCCGCCGGCACCACCAACGTCCTCGCCCGCGCCCTCGGCCTGCCGGCCGACCCGCTGGCGGCGGCGCGCGCCCACGCCGGCCACCCGGTGCGCCGCCTCGACGTCGGCCTGTGCGGCGGCCTGCCGTTCCTGATGATGGCCTCCGGCGGCTTCGACGCCTTCGTGCTGCGCCACCTCGACCCGGACTGGAAGCTGCGTTTCGGCCGCCTGGGCATCGCGCTCCAGGGCCTCTTCCACCTGCCGCGCTACCGGTACCCGCCGCTGCGCCTCACCGTCGACGGCGAGGAGCAGCGGGTGGCCTTCTTCGCCGTCTGCAACATCCCCTTCTACGGCGGCGCCTTCGAGCTCTGCCCGCCGGCGAGCTGCGACGACGGCTGCCTCGACCTCGTCACCTTCACCGGCCGCGGCCCCGCCGCCACCGCGGGCTTCAGCCTGGCGGTCGCCCGCGGCGCCCACGCGAGCCGCGCCGACGTCGACATCCGCCGCGTCGAACGCGTCGAGGTGCGCTTCCCCGACGAGGTGCCGCTGCAGATCGACGGCGACCCGGCGGAGGCCGTCCCGCCGGTCGTCATCGAGCTGTCGCCCGAGGTGCTGCCGGTGCTGGCGCCGCCGGGCTGCTGACACCCCGCCGTCGGGCGGGGCCGTGCCGCGCTGCGGCGCGATACGCTAGGGCCGATGAGCGACCACTCCGCCCCCGCCGTGCCCGCCCCCGCCGCCCCTGCCGAGACCGCGACGCCACGCGACCCCAGGCCCGCCGCCGACCACCGGCCGCCGCGCACCCTCGACCCGATCTTCTCGCCGCGCTCGGTGGCGGTGATCGGGGCGTCGCGCAACCGCGACTCGCTGGGCTACGCGCTGCTCCACAACCTGGTGCAGGCCGAGTTCGCCGGCGCCATCTTCCCGGTCAACCCGAAGGCGCAGGCGATCCACTCGCTGAAGGCCTACCCCTCGGTCACCGCGGTGCCGGACGCGGTCGACCTGGCGGTGGTGGCGGTGCCGCGCGACGCGGTGATGGGCGTCGTCGACGAGTGCATCGCCAAGGACGTCGGCGGCCTGGTGGTGATCACCGCCGGCTTCGCGGAGACCGGCGAGGAGGGCGCGGCGCTCGAGCGCGAGCTGGCCGATCGGGTGCGCCGCGGCGGCCTGCGCATGGTGGGCCCCAACTGCATGGGCGTGATCAACACCGACCCGGAGGTGTCGCTCAACGCCACCTTCGCCCCCACCGCCGCCCGGCGCGGCTCGATCGGCTTCGTGTCGCAGTCGGGCGCTCTCGGGGTGGCGATCCTCAACGTCGCCGCCGACCTCGGCATCGGCCTCACCCAGTTCGTGTCGATGGGCAACAAGCCCGACGTCTCCGGCAACGACCTGCTCGAGCACTGGGAGGACGACCCGGAGACGCACGTCATCGCCATGTACCTCGAGTCGTTCGGCAATCCGCGGCGCTTCACCGAAATCGCCAAGCGGGTCGGGCGCAAGAAGCCGATCCTGGTGGTCAAGTCGGGGCGCACCTCCGAGGGGGCGAGGGCGGCGAGCAGCCACACGGGCGCCATCGCCGGCGCCGACGTCACCGTCTCCGCCTTCCTCGAGCAGTGCGGCGTGCTGCGCGCCAACACCATCGAGGAGCTGTTCGACGTCGCCCGCGCCCTCGACCGCTGCCCGCTGCCGGCCGGCAACCGGGTGGCGGTGGTGAGCAACGCCGGCGGCCCCGCCATCATGGCCACCGACGCCTGCGTCAACCTCGGCCTGCGCATGGCCGAGCTGTCGGCGGACACGGTGGCCGCGCTGGAGGCCTTCCTGCCGCCGGAGGCGAGCGCCGCCAACCCGGTGGACATGATCGCCTCCGCCACCCACGAGAGCTACCGCCGGGCGCTGGAGACGGTGATGGCCGACCCCGGCGTCGACATGGTGATGGTGATCAACGTCACGCCGCTCTTGACCAGCCCCGACGACGTGCTCGACGCCATCACCGGCGCCGCCGGCCGCTTCGCCGGGCGCGCCGGCGAGCCGGGCAAGCCGGTGCTGGCGGTGATGATGGCCACCGACGACTTCTACGAGCGCATCAAGCTCGACCCCGAGCACCCGCCCGTCTACCACTTCCCGGAGTCGGCGGCGCGGGCGCTGCAGATGCTGTCGCGCTACGCCGCCTGGCGCCGCCGCCCGCACGAGGAGGCGCCCCCGGAGTTCGCGGTCGACGACGAGGCGGTGGCGGCGCTGCTCGCCACCGTCGACGACGGCTACCTGGCGCCGGACGCGGCGCTCTCCGTGCTCGAGCTCTACGGCGTGCCGCTGGCGCGCTGGCGCACGGTGCGCCTCGAAGACCACGGCGGCGACGCGGCGGCGGCGGTCGAGGCGGCGGTGGCGGCCGGCGGCGAGCTGGGGTACCCGGTGGTCGCCAAGGCGATCGCCCGCGACCTGGTGCACAAGAGCGACGTCGGCGCCGTGCACGTCGACCTGCGCGACGCCGCGGCGCTGCGCGGGGCGCTGGAGTCGATCGCCGCCGGCATGGCGCGCGCCGGCCACGAGCTCGAGGGGTACCTCCTCCAGGAGATGGTGCACGGCGGCCACGAGGTGATCTTCGGCATCTCCACCGACCCGCGGTTCGGGCCGCTCCTGATGTTCGGGCTCGGCGGCCGCTACGTCGAGGTGTTCCAGGACGTGCGCTTCGGGGTGACGCCGCTCGACCGCGCCGAGGCGCGCGACATGATCCGCGGCATCCGCGGCGTCAAGCTGCTGGAGGGCGTGCGCGGCGAGGAGGCGGCGGACTTCGAGCTGCTCGAGGACGTGCTGCTGCGCCTCGCCCAGCTCGCCCTGCGCCATCCGCGGGTGCGCGAGCTCGACGTCAACCCCTTCCTCGCCGCCCCCGACCGCGCCGGCGCCAAGGCGGTCGACGTGCGCCTGCGGGTCGCTCCTGCCGGCGGCGAGTGAGCTCCACCGGCGGCCCGGCGGTATATTTGTTGCAACAAGCGCCCCTCCAGACACGACCCCCCTCACGAACCCGCGCGGCGCGCCGCGTCGCTCCCGGCCCGCCGCGCAGGAGGAGCGATCCATGCGGAACAGACTGATCTGGACCGACGGCAACACGACGGGCCTGGTGCTGCGCCTCGCGCTGGGCATCGTCATCTTCCCCCACGGCGCGCAGAAGCTGCTCGGCTGGTCCGGCGGCGGCGGCGTCGCCGGCACGATGGGCTTCTTCGAGACGCTGGGCGTCCCGGCGCTGCTCACCTGGCTGGTCATCATCGCCGAGTTCTTCGGCTCCTTGGGGCTGATCGTCGGCTTCCTCACCCGCCTGTGCGCTGCCGGAATCGGCTGCGTGATGCTCGGCGCCATCTACTTCGTGCACTGGCAGAACGGCTTCTTCATGGGCGACGGGGGCTTCGAGTACCACCTGCTCGCCGTCGGCGTCGTGCTGGCGCTGCTGATCACCGGCGGCGGCCGAGCCTCGGTCGACCACGCGCTCAGCCGCCGCAAGGCCTGAGCGCTGCTCCACGCTCTCAGCCCTGGTAGACGTCCTCCAGCGCGCTCCAGCGGCGGCGGAAGTAGACGCCCACCAGGTGGGCGCCGGTGAACAACGTGTAGGCGAGGACGGCGGTGGAGAGGGCTGCGCCGACCAGCGGCAGGAAGGCGAGCAGCAGCCGCACCGCGGTGCCGACGAAGAGGAGGCCGGCGAGCACGGCGGTGGTCGCCGCCGCCTCGCCCGGCGCCACCGCCAGCGCCCGGGCGTGCAGGTCGAGGCGCAGCGCCGCCATGAACGTGTCGTAGAGCGCGACGGAGCCGAACGCCGGCACCCACAGCGCCACCGCCAGCACGCAGCCCAGGGCGAGCAGCAGCAGGAAGGCGGCGAACGACTGCTCGCCGGTCCACAGGCCGGTGAGGGTGAAGCCCGCGAGGCGCAGCAGCAGGAAGCCGGGCAGCAGGCAGACCGCGGTGGTGAAGGCGAACAGCAGCGCGGTGCGGAACAGCTCCCAGAGGTCGAGGTCCGGCCAGTCCGGCAGCTCGTCGCGCCCCTGCGCGGTGTGGTTGGCGACGGAGAAGAGAAAGCGCGGCACCAGCAGCCATACGAGGCCCGCGGCGACGAAGGCGGCGAGGCCGAGGCCGATCACCAGCGAGCCCACCAGGTCGAGGGCGACCAGGACGAGCACGAACACCCAGAAGGTGCCCGCGTTCGCGCCGCGGACGGGGTAGAGGAGGGCGTCGCCCAGGCCGTAACCGGCGGCGGAGCGCACGATGCGCTCGCGCCGCCGTTCCATGATCGTCCCCGCCGCCGTCTCGACCGGCGCCGCCGTCCCGGTCAGCGGCAGCGCCCGCTCGCCGCAGCGCCGGCAGAACAGCAACCGGTGCCCGGTCTCGACGCACGCCTCGCACAGCAGCGCGCCGCAGCCGTCGCAGCGGAAGCCGGCGGCCGCCCCCGGATGAGTGACACAGACAGTCGCGCTCATGGTGGTGGAGCGCACTCTACCGAATCGCGTCGCCGCTGCCGGATCGTCCGTTTCGTGCCCGGCGATCCCGGCGGCTTCTACTCGACCCCCTTCTCCCTCGCCGATCTGTTGGCGTTCTCCTCGTAGAGCAGCACCCCGGCGGCTTTCATCACGACGAAGATGCCGGCGCCCGGCGCCAGGCCCAGCTCTTCGACGGTGCGGCGGCTCACCCTCGCCGCCACCTCGGGCAGCGCCGGGTG
Organism: uncultured Thermoanaerobaculia bacterium; assembly: GCA_964557755.1. Lineage (GTDB taxonomy): Bacteria > Acidobacteriota > Thermoanaerobaculia > Multivoradales > JBCCEF01 > CAZLBJ01. The sequence goes on along the minus strand of CAZLBJ010000231.1, from coordinate 2,818 downwards.
GAGGCGGGCGGTGAGCAGGTGGAGGCCGGCGGTGGGGGTGACCGCCGCCACCTCGGCCGGCAGGGCGTTGCGCGCCGACAGGCCTTCCGGTCGCCGCGTGGCGATGAGGATCTCGTGCGCCGGCAGGCCGACGAGCAGCGGATCGCCCGGCGCGCCGGCGGCGCGCGGCGCCACCAGACGCGGCGCGTCGGCGGCCAGCGGCGGGCTGCCGAGGCGCAGGCGGCTGGTCTCGCCGTCGTGGCCCTCGACCACCGCCGGCAGCAGGTTCTCGAGCGCCTCGCCGCCGCCGAGGGTGAGGATGGCCGGGTCGGTGAGCAGCGCGCCGGTGGCGCCGTGGGCGACGGCGCGGCCGCGGTCGAGCACCAGCACCTCGTCGCACAGCGCGCGCACCTCCGCCGGATCGTGCGAGACGAACAGCATCGGCACGGCGAGCTCGTCGCGCACCCGCGCCAGCAGCGGCAGGATGCGCCGCCGCAGCGGCAGCTCGAGCGAGGCGAGCGGCTCGTCGAGCAGCAGCAGGCGCGGGCCCGAGCACAGCGCCCGCCCCAGCGCCACGCGCTGGCGCTCGCCGCCGGAGAGGGTGACGGGGCGGCGGTCGAGCAGCGGCTCGAGCTCGAGCAGCCGGCAGACGGCGGCGAACGTCTCGCCGGGGTCGCCGCCGCGGCGGCGGGCGCGCGCGGCGCCGGCCAGGAGGTTGCCGCGCACGTCGCGGTGCGGGAACAGCAGCCCCTCCTGCGGCACCCAGCCGACGCCGCGGCGCTCCGGCGGCAGGCGCACGCCGGCGTCGCTGTCGAGCCAGGTCTCGCTGTCGAGGGCGACGCGGCCGCGGGCCCGCCGGTCGAGGCCGGCGACGGCGGCGAGCAGGGTGCTCTTGCCGGCGCCGGAGGGGCCGAAGACGCCGAGCACCCGGCCGCGGCACTCGACGTCGACTGCGAGGTCGAAGCGGTCGAGCGGCCGCTCGAGGCGCAGGGCGAGCCGCGGCGCGGCGGCGGTCACCGGCGCGCCGCTCCGCCGGCGCCGAGGCGCTCGCCGCGCCGCACCAGGTGCTCGGAGGCGAGGATGGCGCCGAGGCCGAGGACGAGGGCGATCGCCAGCAGCACCGCCGCCTGCCGCTCGTCGCCGGCGAGCTGCGCCGAGTAGATGGCGGAGGCGAGGGTCTGGGTGCGGCCCGGGATGTTGCCGGCGAGGGTGACGGTGGCGCCGAACTCGCCCACCGCGCGGGTGAAGCCGAGGATCGCCGCCGCCGCCAGGCCGCGGCCGGCGAGCGGCAGCGTGTGGCGCACGAAGACGGTGGGCGGCCGCTGGCCGAGGGTGCGCGCCACCAGCTCGAGCCGCGGGTCGACGCCCTCGAAGGCGACGCGCGCCGTGCGCACCACCAGCGGCACCGCCATCACCGCCGAGGCCAGCACCGCCGCCTTCCAGGTCAACAGCACGTCGAGCCCGAGCCCCAGGCGGGCGAGCGGGCCGCTGTCGGCGAGCAGCTCGAGCAGCAGGAAGCCGACGGCGGTCGGCGGCAGCACCAGCGGCATCCCCACCAGCGCCGACACCAGCCCCTTGCCCGGGAAGTCGCGGCGCGCCAGCAGCCAGGCCAGCGCGGTGCCCGGCACCAGCACCAGCACCGTGGCCACCGAGGCCACCCGCAGAGTGAGCAGCACGGCGTCCGCGGCGCCGCCGCTCATCCCGCGCCGCCCCCGCCGCCCGCCGGGCTACCGTCCGCGCCGCTGACGACCGCCTCGCCGGGCGCCGGTCGCTCGGCCGGGCCGGCGGCCGCCGCTGCGGGCGGCGTGAACCCGTGCCGCGCGAAGACGGCCTGCGTCTCGGCGGAGCCCAGCGCGTCGAGGACGCGCCGCGCCGCCTCCTCGCCCGCCGGCCCGCCGGCGACGGCGGCGGCGCCGTAGACGATCTCCGGCGCCAGCTCCGGCGGCACCTCGAACAGCACCCGCACCTCGCCCGAGGTGCGCGCGTCGGTGGCGTAGACGATGCCCACCACGTCGCGCCGCGCCGCCACCTGGGCGAGCGCCGCCCGCACGTCCGGCGCCGGCGCCAGCCGGTCTTCGACCGCCTGCCACAACGTGCCGCCGCCCGGCATCGCCACCGCCTCCAGGAACCCCCGCGCGTACACCCCGGCCGGCACTCCCCGCGGATCGCCGATCGACAGATACCGGTACTCGGCCGACGCCAGGTCCCGCGCCGCCGCCACCTCGACCTCGCTATCGTGCCGCGCCACCACCACCAGCCGGTTCGACAGGAACGCCCGCCGCGACCCCGGCACCAGCCGCCCCGCCGCCTCCAGCCGGTCGAGCCACGCCTCGCTGGCCGACAGCAGCACGTCCGCCTGTCCCGAGGCCTCGATCTGCCGCGCCAGCACGTTGCTCCCCGCGAAGTTGAGCACCACCTCCCCCCCCGCCGCCTCCCCCAGCCCCGGCGCCAGCTCCGACAGCACGTCCCGCAAGCTCGCCGCCGCGAACACCGTGAGCCGCTCGCCCTCGGAGGCCTGCCCGCACCCAGTGCACAGCAGCACCACCAGGAGCCAGGCGAACCGCGACCGGAGCATGCGCGGATCATCCCACAGGGCCTGCGCGCACCGACCGTCGCGCGGCCACGAGAACAGATCAGCAAGGGGAGAGGAGCGGGCGATGAACGCCGGTCGCCGTGCCCTCCGGCTCGGCTTCGGATCGGCCACGGGTCCGGCAGGACCCCGCCCTTCGAGACGGCCCGCGCCCTCCTCAGGACTCGTCGGACGAACGGTCAATCCACGCTCCCGCTGCCACCGCTTTCCTAGCCGAACGGGGTTGACGTTCGCCTCCCCGCAGACCTT
>CAZLBJ010000230.1:0-3751 GCA_964557755.1 uncultured Thermoanaerobaculia bacterium | reverse complement strand
CTACCTGCTCGCCCTCGCCCTCGTCTACATCGTGATGGCGTCGCTGTTCGAGTCGCTGGCGCAGCCCTTCGCCATCCTCGGCTCGATCCTCTTCGCGCTGCCGGGCGCCGCGTGGATGCTGGCGGCGACCGGCACGCCGATGAACCTGATGGCGCAGATCGGCTTCCTGATCCTGATGGGCATCGTGGTCAACAACGGCATCGTGCTGCTCGACCACGTCAACCGCCTGCGCGCCGAGGGCCTGGGCACCGAGGAGGCCATCCTCGCCGCCGGCCGCGACCGCCTGCGCCCCATCCTGATGACCGCCTCGACCACCATCATCGGCCTCGTGCCGCTGGCGGTGCGCGGCGCCACGGTGGGCGGCGTCTTCTACTTCCCCCTGGCGCGCACGGTGATGGGCGGCCTGATCTCCTCGGCGATCCTCACCCTGCTGGTGCTGCCGTGGGTGAACCTCGGCGTCGAGGGCTTCGCGCGCTGGTTCAAGAGGATCTGGCGGGCCTCGGGCGGGCGGGCGGAGGCGCCGGCGGTGGCCGAGGCGGGGCTCCCGGAGGCGGCGCCCGGCGGCTGAGCGCGGCGCCCTGTGCGAGACTCCCCGACGAGGAGGCCGCCATGTCCACCGAACCGTCGACTCCCGCCGTCAAGGCGGGCTGGGCCACGCCGATGTTCTGGGTCGCGGACATCGAGCGCTCGATCCGCTTCTACGAGCTGCTCGGCTTCGAGGTGATCGACACCGACCGCTGCGAGCCGCTGGGCTGGGCACGCATCCACTGCGAGGGCGGCGCGGTGATGTTCCTGCGCGCCGAGGAGCCGGTCGACCCGGAGGCGCAGGCGGTGATGCTGGTGATGTACACCGCCGACCTCCCCGCCCTGCGCGACCAGCTCGCGGCGGCCGGCCTCGACCCGGCGCCGATCGGGCACCCGCCGTACATGCCCAGCGGCGAGCTGTGCCTCAGGGACCCGGACGGGTACGGGGTGTTCGTCAACCACTGGGGCGAGGCCGAAAACGCGGCGTGGTTGGAGCGGATCGGGCGGGCGCCGGCGCCGGAGGGCGGCGGCTCCGCCGTCGACAGCTAGCGGATCGCCCCCGGCTTCCCCGCCAGCCGCCGCTGCAGCCCGAGCTGGCCGGCGTGGTAGGTCTGGTGGAAGAGGACCGTGGTGAGCAGCGAGCGGACGGTCTCGTCCGGGTCGTTGCCGGGGCTGAAGGGGGCGGGGCGGTCGAGGGCCTCCGGCGGCAGCGACTCGATGCCGGCGGCGACGCGGGAGGCGGCCTCGTCCCAGGCGCCGCGCAGGGCGGCGAGGTCGAGCGCTTCGGCGGAGTCGGTCAGGGGCTCGCTGCCGCGGGCGTAGCGGGCCAGCGCGCCCTTTTCCATCACCGGCTCCTGGCCGAGCATGGGGAGCGTGGCGTCGTAGGTGGCGAGGAGATGGCCGAGCACCCAGTTGATGCAGTTTCCCGCCGGGCTCGGCGTCCGCAGGCTCTCCTCGTGGCCGACGTCCTGCAGGCTCATGCGCACCACCGCCTCCACCAGCCCCGCCTGGAACCGCAGGTTGGCCAGCACCTCGTGCGTCGTCGGGGTCTCCGTCGTCATGCGCGCTGCCCTCCGGTGTGCGGCCGGCCCGTCAGCGGGCCGGCACGGACGGACATTACTACGATATCGTATAATCCGTCAACGGTAGGATCGGTCCCACCGAGCCCACGCCATGGCCCTCGACTTCCTCTCGCCGCTCCACAAGGCGTCGCGCCAGCTCACGCTCCACCTCGAGGAGCGCACGCGGGCGCTCGGCGTGAGCTCCACCGAGGGGCACCTGCTCACCTTTCTGCGCAGCTACGGCCCGGTGCCGGTGGGCGAGCTGGTGCGCGTCTTCGGCCTCAAGCAGTCCACCCTGACCAGCATGCTCGACCGCCTCGAGCGCGCCGGCCTGCTGCGCCGCGACCCGAACCCGGACGACCGCCGCTCGTTCCTGGTCCGCCTCACCGGCGAGGGCGGCGCGCTGAGCGACGACCTGAGCCGCTGCCTCGACGAGCTGGAGGCGGCGATCCGGGCACGGGTGGGGACGGCGGACGTCGAAGGCTTCCGGGCGGTGATGGCGGCGATCGGTGAAGTGACGGGCGTGCGGGTGCGGAAGGAGGCATGACCTCGCGGCCGGCTCCACCGAGATAAGGTAGGGGCACCTCCATGAAGAACCCCTACCTGGAACTGACCGAAGCGTACAACCGGGGCCGCCTGCGGGCGTTGATCAGCTCGGGTCAGGCGGTGGTGGTCCATCGGCTGGCCGTGATGAGCAAGGACGGCGATTGGGTGTTGCGCGAAGACACGGAGGCGACGAGTCACGTGCTCGAGGTGCTGGGTGGGCGCGGTGCCCATTATCGGTTCGGCGCGCCGCTCGATCCGAGATGGCTCGCCGGCGGTTGGAGCTCCCATTTCGAGCTGTCGGAGGGAGGCCTCCGGCTGCGGACCGACTTCGTGTCGCGGCCGCCCCGACTCAGCCGCCAGCAGCTCGATCAAATCTGGCTGCAGGCCGAGCCCGCGGGCCCCGACGTCGTCCCCCTGGAGCCGCTCACCCTGCTGAAGATGACCCGCCGGGAGAAGGACTACGCGGTCATCGGCGAGTTGGCGCGGCGCATGGACGATCCCCGCTCGCAACTGCTGTACTCCCGGAGCAGCCGCGACCTGATCGGCCTCGCTCGTGAGCACCCGGAGACCCTGGCGGAGGTCCTGCCGCGACGGCCGCTGCTGGCCCGCGTGGCCGAGGGCCGGGAGGCGCTGGACGAAGCGCTGGACAGGGAACGCCGGACCTTGATGCGGAGCGACGAGGAGCGGCTGGCCCGCTACCGGCACGCTTCGGCAGCGTGGGCCTCGCTGTGGCCCGGGCTCGACCGGGAGACGGCGCACCTTCCCCTGGCGGAGGCGCATCGGATCATCACCGCTCGCGCCGAGGGCGTGCTTCCCTTCGAGCCGCCGGCGGGAGACGCGCCGTGACCGAGACCCGCGACCTGCGCGACGAGTTCCTCAGCGAGGAGGACCTCGACCTGCGGAACCTCAGCGACGAGGAGTTGATCGCGTACTGGAACCTGTGGCTCGCCCAGGCGCAGGCGACCAACGACCTCGACGAGGCGCTCTACTCCCACGGCGTCTTCGAGCGCGACCCGGCGGTCGCCGGCCGCTCCGCCGGCCCGCCACGACGCACCGGCGACGACTGACCACGCTCCGCCCGCCGCCGGATCGCCCGCAGCCAGGTCCGGCGGAGCAGCGCGCTGCCGGGATAGATCGAGCGCCAGTAGAGGGCGAAGCGGCGGGCGGTGGCGGGGTCGGTTGCGAAGACGCGCGTCTCGGTGGCGAGCGCCGTCCAGCCGCCGCCCTCGTCGTCGATCTGGAAGGCCAGCGCCGCCTTGGCGTAGCCGGGTTCGGCGAGGTCGCGGAAACGGTCCGGGGTCAGGACTTTGTGCGACGGCGTCGGCGGCGCCACCACCAGGAGCCCGAGCACCAGCTCGCGGCCCGGCTCCTCGGCGAGGAGCACGAACCCGGAGGCGAGCGCCGTCTCCAGGAGCGGCTGCCCGGCCGGCGGGTCGAGGAGGCTCGCCGGCTGCCGGCGCCACAGCCGGCGCGGGTTGCGGATGCCGGTGAACAGCCGGAACAGCCGCACCTCCCCCGCCGTCACCTCGCGCACCGCCGCCTCGACCCGCTCCGGCGAGGCGCGCACGCGCGTCGCGTGCCGCTCCGAGAACTGCCACACCGGGACCAGCTCGTCGAGG
>CAZLBJ010000229.1:0-25175 GCA_964557755.1 uncultured Thermoanaerobaculia bacterium | reverse complement strand
GGTCGGCGGCGGCGGCGAGCGCCGGCGGCGACCTCGAGGAGCGCGTCTGGGAGCAGTTGCGCACGGTGTTCGACCCGGAGATCCCGGTCAACATCGTCGATCTCGGCCTGGTCTACAGCTGCCAGGTGGCGCCGGCCAACGGCGGCGCCGAGGGCGGCTACCGGGTGGACGTCAAGATGACCCTCACCGCCCCCGGCTGCGGCATGGGACCGGTGATCGCCAACGACGTCAAGGAGAGGGTCGAGGCGCTGCCGGAGGTGGCGGCGGCCGACGTCGAGGTGGTGTTCGACCCGCCGTGGAGCCAGGGCATGATGTCCGACGCCGCGAAGCTCGAGCTCGGCCTCATCTAGAGAAACGCCCCGTGCCGGCGGACCGGCACGGGGCGTCGGTGCGGCGGGCCGCGGCGCGCCGGCTAGCGCCCGCCGCCGGGCTTCCCCGCCGCCTCCAGCCGCTCGGCGGCCTGCAGCAGGCCGGGGTTGCCGAAGGGGCGGCCGGTGAAGCGGGCCAAGGGGTACGCCCGCGTGCGGTGCGCGTCCTCGACCAGGTCGTTGAGCGCGTTGGGCATCGCGGTGGTGGTCGACAGCGCCGCGGAGACCAGCCGGAACGGCCCGGCGGCGCCCCGCTCGTGGAACATCAGGCCGTAGAACGACAGCTCAAGCCAGTGCGTGCCCGGCTCGAGCCGCGCCGCCGCCTGCGCCCAGCCGATCGGGCTCCCCTTCGTGTCGGCCAGGGTACCGGCGAGGTGGAAGCGGCCGGCCGCCTCGACCTCCACCTCGGCTTCGATCACCAGGTTGCCGCCGCGCACGGCGTCGCGGAAGCGGCCGGTGAGCCGGGCGTCGGGGTCGGCGTAGAGGAAGCCGCCGAGGACGGTGAGCGCCTCGCCCTCCGCCGTCACCGCGGTCACCCGCACGCCGTACGAGGTGGCGAGGCCGGGGTCGACGTCGGCCGGCAGCGAGAACAGCGCCGAGTGGACGCCGTCGCCGGCGCGGCGGTCGGCGCCCTCGCCGTCGTCGCGCCAGGTCAGGGTACCGACCAGCTCGCCGCCGGCGGTCACCACCTCGCCGCTGAACGAGGCGTCGAGCGTCGCTCCCGGAGCGCCCGCGCCCTTGCCCGGCCCCTCCACCGTCGCGTAGAGGTCGACCGGCCGCGGGTGCTCGTAGCTCACCTGCCCGGCCCACACGGTGACCACCGGCGCGTCCGGCCCGGCGCCGGCGCGCGACTGGGGCGACGGCGTGCGCTCGGCGCGCACCGGGTCGGGAGCGCCGGGCGCCACCGGGCGCGCATGGTCGGGGTAGCGGGCGGCGTCGCGGTAGCTCGCCGCCGCCCGCACGGCCAGCGGCTCCGGCTCGCCGCCGAGGTCGACCGCCTGGGCGAAGGCCGGCGGCGCCGCGGCCGGCAGCAGCAGCAGGGCGCCCAGCGCCAGGGCGGCGAGGGCGATCGGGATGGTGTTCACCTTCTTCTTCGTCGTCGTCATCGTCGTCTCTCCTCGTCGCCGGTTCACCACAGGATGCTCACGAACTGGGCGCTCGACATCGCGCTCTGCACCTGGGTGTTCGGGGCGCAGGGCGAGCCGCCGCAGTTCCAGATGCCGTTCGGCACCTGGCGCCGCGTGTCGCGGTCGGCGTCGTTGCGGATGTCGTCGTGGTTCTCGTGCCCGGCGTCGAGGTTGAAGAAGCCGGACGCTTCCTGCTTGAAGCCGTTGCCGCACACGTTCGAGTTGTCGTAGCCGGTCGTGGCGCTGCCGCCGCAGGCGTAGATCGAGGCGTACTGCACCACCCCGTCGTCCTCGCCGGAGAGGCACGCCGAGGCGCCGAAGATCGCCTCGTAGCCGCCGGTCAGATAGACGTTGCGCGCCGGCGCGTTCGAGAACGTCCGCACCTGCACGTCGTCCGAGCTGCGCAGCCACCAGGTGGCGTCGTCGCAGCTCTGGATGAACTGGGCGATGAAGTTGCAGAACGGGTTGCCCTGCGCGCACACGGCGTCGGCCCCCTGCGAGCCGCGGTGGGCGCCGGAGAGGGTGATCGCCAGGCTGATGCGCTGGGCCACCGTCGAGTAGGGACCGTTGAAGTTGAAGTTGGGGTCCGAGGCGTCGTTGTTGCCGAGGATGAAGTCCATCACCGGCCCGCCCATCGAGTGCGCCACCACCCAGAAGGTGCCGCCTTGCGACCAGCTCAGGGCACAGCGGTTGCCGCCGCCGTCGGTGCCGCCGTTGGTGGCGTTGACGATCTCGTTGGCCACCTCACCGGCCGCCTGGGCGTCCCAGTAGGGCCGCGTGCCGTTGTAGCCCACGACGTAGAACGAGGCCGCGAAGCCCCGCGTGGCGGTGGCGACGAAGTCGCGCGAGCCCGAGATCCAGTAGCTGCGGGCGGCGCTGTAGCTGGTGTAGGTGTTGGTGTTGGTCTGCTTGCCGTGCACGAAGATGAAGCACGGCTGGGCGAGGGCCTGGGGCGCGGCCAGCGCCAGCGCGGCGGCGAGGGCCAGCCCCGGGAGAAGACGGAGTCGCATGTGACGGCTGCTCCTTTCCTGGCGACAGTGGATGCGAGGCGGCCGGACCCCGCGGACCCGGCCGCGCACTTCCTTGAATGCCGCAGGATAATATCCGCTTATCTGCACTGGCGCAAATACGTAGACTCGCGCCGCGCGATAGGATCGCCGTCCACCGACCTTTGGAGGGATACCCACGATGCATGCAGGGAGACCCGACGACGAGAATCGCCTCCGGCTGGCGGCGCTGGCCCTGACCCTGGCCGTGGCGCTGGCCGCGGCGCTGCCGATCGTGGCCCAGAACGAGCCGCCCCCGGCCGAGCCGCCGCCCGCGCAGCCGCCGGCCGAAGCGCCCGCCGCCGAGCCGCAGGCCCCCGCCGAGCCGGCCCCGCCCTCGTGCCAGGCCCCTGAGAACGCCCAGTTCGACTTCTGGCTCGGCACCTGGGAGGTCCACGAGTGGGGCAAGGAGGACTCCGGCAAGCGCCCCTCCCGCAACGTCATCAGCAAGCAGCTCGACGGCTGCACGCTGCGCGAGGAGTACACCACCGCCGACGGCTCCTACGCCGGCTCGTCGCTCAGCTTCTACGACCGCTTCGACGGCCGCTGGCACCAGACCTGGATCGACTCCGGCGGCCAGCCGCTCTACCTGGTGGGAGGGTTCGAGGACGGCAAGATGGTGCTCTCCGACAATCCGCAGGACGACCGCCCGTGGAGCCGCATCACCTGGACGCCGCAGGCGGACGGCTCGGTGCGCCAGACCTGGGAGATGTCGCGCGACCAGGGGGCGAGTTGGAAGGTGGCCTTCGACGGCCACTACCTGCCGGCCGGCGGCTAGGGGCGCCGGGGCTCGAGCTCAGGTGCCGTAGATGCGGGAGACGAAGCGGCCGCCGAGGAAGTCGTACGGGTCGATGCGGCTCTGCAGCACCGGCCCGCGGTAGCCGCCGGCGAGCAGCATGTGGGCGACCTCCACCAGCGGCGCCGCGGTGGAGGTCTGGATGGCGCGCAGGCGCACGCCGCCGAGCTCGACCGGCAGCACGTGGTGGACCTCCTCGCGCAGCCGCGGCACGCCGCGCTCGTCGCGCCCCTGCACCGAGGCGTAGACCACCACCCGGTCCTCCTCGCAGCGCGGGATCTCGCGCTCCATGACCTCCTGGAGGGCGCGCACGCGGCCGTTGCCGTGCGCCGCGCCGCCGTCCTTCTCCCCGCCCCCCTCGCCCGCCCCGAGCGCCGCCACCTGCGCCGCCACCCAGGCGTAGTGCCCCGGGTAGCGCAGCGTCTTGTAATCGAGGTCGCGGACGCGGCCTGCCAGGGCGTCGGGCAGGTCGGCGGCGCCGCCGGAAGTGAGGTCCTCCTCGTAGGGAACCCCACCGATGATCAGCGTCTCGCGCTCGGTCAGCGACGGCCGCGTGGTGCGCTCGAAGCCGCGCACCACGACCGCCGGCTCGAGGTACTCGGTGGCCACTCCGGACGGGCTCCAGGTGAAGGCGTAGAAGTGCGGCGCCTGGGCGTGCAAGGTGAGGGCGCCGACGCGCATCTTGATGCGCTCCACGGTGTCGACGCCGAAGTCGCGGCAGAAGTCGTGGAACAGGCGCAGCGCGACGACGTTGACGAAGCCGGGCGCCAGGCCGGTCTGCAGCGCGAAGCCGGTCTCCGCGCCGCGCGCCATCTCCAGGATCTGGTTCGTCTCGGCGACGTGCTCCGTGAGGTTGACGTAATGCAGGCGGTGGTCGAGGGCGAGGCGGGCGACGAACGGCGCGGCGGCCCCGGGCATGCAGTCGAGCACGATGTCGGCCGCCGCCAGCGTGCGCGTCAACGCCTCCGGCACCTCGCCGCGCGGCACCTCCAGCGCCTCCACCGAGCGCACCCGGCCGTCGCGCGGCAGGCGGTCGTGGGCGCGCTTGAGCGCGGCGGGGTCGGCGTCCCACAGCACCAGGTCGCAGTCCTCGCGGCCGACGACGGCGAGCAGCACCCCGGCGGCGGTGCCGATGCCCCCCGCACCGGCGATGACGTAACGCTTCCGATCGGTCTTCATGACGGCAGTCCCCTCCCGGCGGCACCGGTGGATGGTTCGACGCGCATGGCGTGGGAAAGCGGCCCCGGGACCGGGGCCGCGGACGCCGCCGAGCATACCAGGAGCCCGCCGCCTGCCAGCCGGCGCCCACCCCGTCAACCTGCCGATCCTGAACCGCGGCTGAGCCGGTGCGCGAAAAGCGAGCCGGCGGTTTCGTATTTCGGGGATTGACCTGGTGCACAAAGGTCGATATAAAGCGCGCTCATTCACGCAGCTCATGCTGGAAGGAGCTGCGAAACCGGCGGCGGGCGACGCCCTCCGCCACGTCGTAAACCCGGCCGGAGCGTGCAGTGCTGCTGTGATGCCCGGCGAGCTGTGGAGGTTCCTTCATGTCGCCGTTCTCCCCCCGATTCATGGGTGTGTCCACCGTGTTCTGTCTCATGATCCTGGCCGCCTCGCCGGCCGGCGCCCAGGCGCCCGGCGAGGCTCCCGCGGCACCGGAGGTGGAGCCCGCGCTGGCCTTCGAGGAGTCGGCGGTCCTGGTCTCCGGCGCGACGCCGGAGGGCGAGGTGGTGGTGTTCGGCCTCGGCCGCGACCGGCAGCGGGCGATCCCGCGGACGCTGCGCATCGAGAACCGACTCGAGGCGGACGCCGAAGGGGCGGTGCGCTGGGAGATCGGCGAGCCGCTGATGGTCCATTCGGTGTGGGCGGTGGTCGATCTCGCGACCGGCGAGTACGCCCTGGGCGCGCCGGAGGGTCACGAGCTCGAGCGGATCGAGCTGCCGGCGCAGGGGCTGGGGGCCAACGCGCGGTTCCTGGCGCACGAGGGGCGGTTCCTCGACCTGCTGCTGGTGCGGCCGGCGAGCGGGCCGGACGGCGAGGCGGGGGTGGGCTTCTGGGGCATCGCGCTGGGCGACGGCGGCGGCCTCGACGCCGACGGCGCGGCGGACTCGCGCATCTCCCTGGACGTCACGCGCTTGCTGGCGCTGGGCGACAGCGGCCCGGCGCCCGAGCGGCTGCGGTCGAAGGACGTGCTGGTCGGCGTCGACCCGCAGACGCTGGTGGTGTACGCGAAGCGGCTGGCCGACGCGCCCGAGAGCGGCGACGACGGCGCCGGTGACGCCGGCGGGGAGGTCTGAGCGATGCGCGCGCGCTTCGTCCGTTCGCTCCCCTTCCTGCTGTCCGCGGCGACGCTGCTCGCCGCCGCCATCTCTTCTACTCCCGCCCTGGCGCAGGAGAACCCCGACGTCGCCCGCGGCTTCTCGGCCGAGAAGCTCTACCAGTTCGGCGAGGTCGACGCGGTGAACCTGTTCAACGGCAACCTAACCCTGGCCCTGCCGCTGGGTCCGGGCTACTCGGCCAACGGCAACCTCGCCTACAACCTGACGCTGACCTACAACTCCAACGTCTGGCGCTTCGAGCAGCGGACGTGGAGGAAATACGGGCCCGACGGCAACTACGAGCTGGTGACCTCGAAGGTGGCGCTGCTCGACCGCACCTACAACGCCAGCCCGGGCTGGAAGGTGTCGCTGGGCGAGCTCATGGACGCCGTGGACCCGGACAACCCCGGCGGCCGCTGGGCCTACCTCGGCGAGGACGGCTCGCATCACGCCTTCTACGACACGCTGCACAACTACGAGACGCCGGTCTCCGACCGTGCGTTCACCCGCGACGGCTCCTACCTGCGGCTGCGCAAGCTCAGCGGCACCGAGTTCGAGGTCGACTTCCCGGACGGCTCGACGCGCAGCTTTCGCCGCGACGTCAACCACTGGTCGTCGAAGTTCCGGCCGGAGTGGATCGAGGACGCCTTCGGCAACCGGCTGACGATCACCCAGGTCTCCAGCCTGCACTGGCGCTTCGCCGACGCCCACCGCAGCCACGATCTCTACTTCACAAACAAGACGATCGACGGCACGACCTGGAAGGTGGTCGACCGCGCGGTGCTGGCAGCGATCGGCGGCGGCACGGCGACCTACCAATTCCACTACTGGCCGAAGACGATCGACGAGAGCTGCTACGACGACGACGACCTCGACACGCTGGACGACCTGGACGGGGTGATGACGCCGGCGCAGCGGTCGATCTGGGTGCTGGCGGACGTCACGCTGCCGGATAGCTCGACGTGGGCGATGCCGAGCTACTACGGGACGTGCAGCGAGGGCAGCGGGGCCGATCTCTCAGCGGCGGAGAACCAGCCGGGGGTGCTGAAGACCCTGAAGCTCCCGACCCTGGGCGCCTACGAGTGGACGTACCGCGACTACAGCTTCCCGACCCGCGTCGTCGGCGGTTCGCAGGGAGCGGGGACGCTGTCGGCGGCGCTGTCGACGGGGGTGCGCCGCAAGCGCATGCTCAACAGCTCGGGCGGCTGCTTTTCCTTCGGCCAGGTCGGCTGCGAGTGGACCTACACGCCGTCGAGCAACTGGGCCGCCTTCGAGCACTCGACCCTGGTGACCTACCCGAGCGGCGACCAGAGCCGCTTCTACTTCGACGTCCACTGGCGCGGCAACCCATCGACCTGGGACGGCTGGCAGTACGGGCTGCCGTTCACCACGCGGGCGAGCCACGAGGGCCGCTTCCTGTCGCAGGAGATCTACGCCGGCGCCGAGTCGCCGGCCAACCTCCGCCGCCGGGTCTACGTGCGCTATGAGCGCGACCGCATCAACGGCAGCCACGTCCTGCCCGACCAGTGGGAGAACCTCAACCGCCGGCCGGCGAGCCGCAAGACCTTCTACGCGGACGACGCCAGCGCCTGGCGCAGCGAGGACTCCTCGGGCTTCGACGGCCTCGGCCACTACCGGAACCGGACGACGAACGCGAGCTGGACCGGCGGCGCGAGCCGCACCGAGCTCACCGACTTCAACGCCGGCAACGGCGCCTACAACGTCGACGCGGTCACCAACACCGTCTCCGGCGGCTACCTCGGCGCCCCGGCCTCCTGGGTGCTCGGCACCTACTCCGAGCGCAGCCAGACCGAGGGCACCGACACGGCCCGGCAGTACCACTGCTTCGACGCCGCCACCGGCGCGCTGCTGCGCGAGCGCGTCCTGCGCACGTCCACGCGCTCGACGACGGACGTCGTGCGCTGGTACGAGCGCGACGGCAACGGCAACGTCTTCCGCGAGCGCCACTACGGCGGTGACACCGGCCCGATCTCCACCACCTCGGACCTGTGCGGCATGGCGCTGTCCGGCGACGGCTACCGGCGCGAGAGCGCCTTCCAGTACGGCACCCTGTCGAGCTCGCGCTGGCTCACCGGCACGGGCGCCCACGTCCTGTGGACCTACCAGTCGACGGTGGACCAGGCCACCGGCCTGCCCAAGACCGTCACCGGCGCCGACGGCCTGACCGTGACGCTGACCTACGACAGCTCGGGCCGGCGCACCGCCGAGATCCCGCAGAGCGGCGCCGGGGCGCGCACCACCTACACCTACAACCGGGCGACGTCGGCGAGCTCGCCGGCGGAGGTCTTGATCCGCCAGCACAACAACATCGGCTCGGTGGTGCTCACCCAGGCCAAGGCGGTGTTCGACCCGTTCGGGCGCTTCTGGCGCGACCAGCGGCTCGAGCCCTCCGGCTCGTGGTCGACGGTGGACACCGTGGTCAATTCCATGGGCTGGACGCACTCGACGTCCGAGCGCCAGCTCGGCTGGCCGAGCAAGCTCACGATGTACAAGAACTACGACCCCTTCGGCCGGCCGGGGCGCATCGAGCCGCCGGACGACCCGAACGGCCACAAGATCTTGCTGTGGTACGCCGGCGAGCGGCAGACGACGCGCGCCTACACCGTCTGCTCGTCGACGGCGGGATGTCCGTCGAGCGCCTACGAGACCGGCTACCAGGTGGTCGAGACCTACGACAAGCACGGCCGGCTCCACAAGGTCGCCGAGCCCTCGGGCGCCGGCGGCGCGAGCGTGACGACGACCTACCTCTACGACGTCGGCAACCGCCTGCGCCAGGCCTCGACCTCCAACGGCACCACCCAGACGCGCACCTTCACCTACGACAAACGCGGCTTCCTCACCTCCGAGCAGCACCCGGAGAAGGGCGCCTCCGGCAACGGCACCGTCAGCTACCTGAGCTACGACGCGCTGGGCAACGCCGGCAGGAAGCTCGACGGTCCGTTCGACGTGCGCTACGCCTACGACCGCGCCGGGCGGCTGGCCGCGGTCGACGAGCTGGCCGGCGGCTCCACCCGGCGGGTCAAGACCTTCACCTACGCGCCGTGGAGCTCGGGCTCGGACCTGCGCGGCGGCAAGCTGTGGACCGCCGACCGCTACCACTACGTGGTGCTCAACGGCAACTCGTTCAAGGTCCAGGCGCGCGAGACCTACACCTACGCCGGCCTCGGCGGCGCGGTGTCCAAGCGCGACACCCAGCTGTGGGTCAACGACGCACCGACCGACAGCTTCACCCAGGGCTTCGCCTGGCGCGACCTCGGCAACCTCAACTACGTCGACTACCCCGAGTGCACCAACGCCGGCTGCACGGCACAGTCGCCGCGGCGCGTCCAGCACAACTTCAACACCAGCCACCGCGGCTACCTCGCCTCGGTCCAGGACCTGACGACGGGCCAGTGGTTGGCCACCGCCTTCAGCTACCATCCAAACGGGATGTACTCCCAGGTCACCCACGGCAACGGCGTCGCGGACCACCAGTCGCTGGAGGCCTCGGCGATGGCGCGGCCGGCGGCGCTGTGGACCACGGGTGCGAGCAGCAACTGGTCGAGCGGCACCTACCGCTTCGACGGCGCCGGCAACGTCGCCGCCATCGGCACCGCCAACTACGCCTACGATGGGGTGTCGAGGCTGACCCGGGCGACCACGAAGACCGGCCAGACCGGCGGCGGCTCGACCTACACCCGCGCCTACACCTACGACGCCTTCGCCAACCTGACCAACATCCAGGCCCTCTCCGGCCCCGCCGGTCGCTCGATCCCGGTCAGCCCGGCGAACAACCGGCTCACCACCGCCGGCTACGACTCGGCCGGCAACGTCACCTCCTGGAACGGCACCGGCTTCGAGTACGATGCCATGGGGATGGTGAAAAAGCGCATCGACTCCGGCGGCGGCGAGTGGCTGTTCTTCTACACCGCCGACGACGAGCGGCTGTGGAGCTACCACTGGACCGGCTCGCGCTGGACGCTCCGCGACCTCGACGGCAAGGTCCTGCGCGACTACCGCGCCGGCCCCTCGGGCTGGAGCGTCGAACGCGACTACGTCTACGCCGACGGCAAGCTGCTCGCCGCCGTCAAGCCCAGCCCCAACACCACCTACCACTACCACCTCGACCACCTCGGCACCCCGCGCCTGATCACCAACCAGTTCGGAAACCAGATGGCCTACCACGCCTACTTCCCCTATGGCGAAGAGGCGACGTACTGGGGGCAGGACACCGAGACGATGAAGTTCACCGGGCACGAGCGGGATTTCTACAGCTCGGGGCCGGGGGATGATCTCGATTACCACCATGCTCGGTACTACAACCCGTTGCACGGGCGGTACTTGACCATCGACCCACTCAATCGCCGAACGGCGCTCGATTCGCCTCTGCGCTACAATCGGTACGGATATGTCGCAGGAAATCCACTCAAATTCACCGACCCCAACGGCAAGGATTTGTTCATAGTCTATGACTATTCACAGTCCGGCCTCACTCAGAATCAGAGAACGGCGTTGCAGATTGGCGTTCAGGAGGTTTTTAGGGCGGCCGGAGTAGACAAGGTAATGAGCTTTGATAGCGAGGGCTCTGGTGAGCCGAAGATGATGAAGGCATCAGATCGCAAGGTCGACGTAAAGGTGAAAGATAAAGCGATCGCCCAGGGAGCTTTCGGAATACGAAGTCTTGACCGGGTCACAGTCTCGACCGCCAAAGCACCGGATGGAGACAGCTCTACGATGAACTTCCTAGTCAACGCGACATCCCACGAAGTCGGACACGCTACGGGCGCACTCCAGAAATACAGCGGTGACGCCGCTCCCGTCGGCTCGCTGATGAACCCGATAGAGAATCAGGCAGCCCCGGGAACTGTGATGGAGTCCCCGGTCTCGGCAGAAGATCTTGGAGACCACGTACGTAGCTTCTCTGACGAAGACGCAGCGAGTCTGCGCGAGGTTCTCAATGATGGCCCTTAGTAAGCCATCGAAACAGAACGTATTGATAGCGCTGTCTGTGCTCGGGCTGTTCCTAGTGGCACTTGCAGGTTACATGTTTCGTACCTCTCGACAAGATCACTCTGAGCTCGGACTCATCACCAATGAGTACCGATGGGGTAGGCTCAGCACTGTCCGGATTGATGCAAATCGTGACGGTCGACCAGACGGCAAGTTCCGACTACCGGAGGCCGGAGAGTTCTCGGACTGGCATGGTCGGTACGTTGAAGGATGGGAATCTTCCGAGTGCAACGGCACTATGGATATCCATTGGCGTTATGACGCTTCGGGAGAGTTGGTGCTGGAGCTAGATAGAGATAAAGATGGCGTGTTCGAGTTCCACGCAAATGGAGCGGAAGCAGAGAGGCTGCTCTCTAGCCCTCCAGGACTCATGGATTGCCGGGTAAGCACGGAGACGTAGTCGTATGAAAGGACTGTGACCGTCGCCCAGCGGTCGATTTGGGGCCTGGTCCTCGTAGGGGACGTGGCTGGCCACCGCCCACCCCAACGGGATGTACTCCGACGTCACTCACGGCAACGGCGTCGTCGACCACCAGTCGCTGGAGGCCTCGGCGATGGCGCGGCCGGCGGCGCTAAGGACCACCGGCGACAGCAGCACCTGGTCGAGCGGCACCTACCCCGCTACGACGGCTGACGATGAGGACGACTGCCGAGCAAGCGGCTGTCCCGGGCGCGTAACCCAGGAGTTGAAATGCCTGAGATGATTGAGGACGAAGACATCGTTGAGCGTGGATACACACGCTTCAACTACGCAGCAGCCATCGAGAACGGAACGAGCGTTCAGTTCGGCTACGATTCTGGAGCGCAGTACATCGTTCCACTGAAGGTGATCCTCGGGTGGTACGAGGACTCGAAGGGGGAGGAGACGCGAATCGCTCCTCGCGATTCGGCAGCCCCTGCTCCTACCTCTATTGTCGAGTGTTCCGTGGTAGATGAGTTCGATCGTAACCTCGTGCGAATCCTTCTCGACAATGAGGATACCTACGACATTGCGTGGGATGTCGTCCTCATGGCCTGTGAGCCCTCTTACGAGCACTTCGGTGGCTTCACGGAAAAGAAGCATGAACAGACTCGGCGGGTGCTTGAAACAGAAGGTCCGTTTCGGGTCCTTTGAACGGACCTACCCATTCCACAAGAGCTTGCCAAGAGAGCGGGGGTGGAGGTATGAGTTTCTTCCGACAACTCCGACAAAAGGATCCGTCGAGTGCCGTCGCCTTCCACCTTGAGGGCGTCCTGGAGGCAGCCGACCACATTCGATCGCACCTCGCGAAGCTCGATCGGCAATTTGGAAATGCGCCGGATGTTGCATCCGATGCACTGGTCGAGCTCCAAGTGGAGCTGTACTCTCACTTGGTACACCATCTCAAGGAGCTGCGGAAGCCCCTTGAGCGGCTGATCTCGACGGAATACGCGAAGCTGCCGGATGTCGACATCGAGGACCTGACCGCTCTTGAGATGCCCGAGCCACCGCGGGAAGGTTAGGTCTGCCGCCGACTGGCCCATGGATCACAACCAATGACCAGATTCGCAGTGCTGCTACATGCGCAAGACCTAAAACTGTTAAACCAGGATGGGAACATCACAACTGGAGGTGCCTACACTTGGCGGGTAGTCGACGCGAGAAGCACCGACGAAGCTGGAGAACTGGCTCGGACGAAGCTTCTCTCTGATCAGTACTTCTTGAGCGAAATATGGAACGCCAGCGACGAGCCTCCCGATATCGCAGCCGACGAGATCTCGGAACTGCAATCAGCGGACGGCACCGATACGGCTTGCGTCTATTATTATTCAAATGAGAACGACTACCCGCATGGAACTCTTCCTCCGACCGAGGATGAACGCGAGTAAAGACTGTTCAATTGAGCTTCTCGTGAGCGGCGCAAATGGGAGCTGCGGGGCCGCGACTACGCGCCCTCGGGTCGCCTGTGCTCACTTCGCCCGATCGTCCTCTCTCCCCTCCCCCACCACCACCACCCCCCGCCCGCTCCGTCCGTCGATCCACGCCTCGGCCGGCTCCGGGAGCTCGACGTGGCGGAGGGGGCCGTCCTCCTCGACGGCCGGCAGGGCCTCCAGGCGGGCGAAGTCGACGTGCTGGCCGTCGGCCGCGGGGTCGATGGTGAAGTAGCCGATGCGCAGGGAGGTGATGTTGTGGAAGAAGTGGGTGCCCTGGGAGGGGTCGACGCCGCCGTCCGGCATCTCCAGCTCGACGATCACCCGCGCCGCCGACACCTGGCTCCAGGAGACCGGCACGCCCAGCCAGCGGTCGGCGGTGCCCCAGCGGCCGGGGCCGAGCAGCAGGTAGGGACGGTGGCGCGCCGCCAGCCGCTCGTTCATCCTCGCCACCGCCTGTGCCAGGGCCGGCGTGTCGCGGGTGTTGAAGCGGTCCGGGTGGACGTAGACGACGTCGCGCACGTCGCCGATGACGCCGTTGCCGAGTGCCGGCCCGGCCAGCAGGCGCGGCCGGTCGCCCGCCTGGCCGAGGTCCACCTCCTTGTCGCGCCCCTGGGCGATCAGCGGCCGTAGCTGCAGCAGCGCCAGCTCCGACGGCGTCTCGCCGTCGCCCAGCGACACCGCGAACTCCAGCTCGCACGGCGTCCCCATGCCCTGGCGGCAGAGCTCCAGCACCTCGTCGAGCAGCGGCGCCAGCGGGAAGCGGCCGTGCTTGAGGACGCCCGCGAAGTTGACCAGCCGCACGCCCTTGCGGTGGACGCTGTCGTAGATGCGGTCGTTGTCGGGCGAGTAGGTGGCGCCCACCGGCTCGAGCGTGCCGTCGGCCTCCGCCGCCGCGAGGTCGAGGCGCAGGAGGTTGCCGAGGTCGTCGAGCCCCACCTCGACCTCCGGCTCGCCGAGGTCGAGCGCGTAGAGCTCGCGCTGCGAGTTGCGCAGCGCGTCGGCGGTCGACGACATCTGCGGCAGCACCTGCGGGTGGCGCGGGCTGAAGCGCAGGCCGGCGCCGCCGCCCACCACCGCGTGGCCCAGTCCCAGCGCCACGGTGGCGATCCCCTCCTCCGGCTGCATGTGGCCCAGCGGGTAGTAGTTGTGCGACTGGGCGACGCCGGCGAAGTGGGGGTAGAAGTGGCTGTTCCAGCGCCGGCCCACCAGGCGCTGGACGATCACCGCCATCTTCTCCTCCTCGATGCGCAGCGAGGTCGCCTCCATGCAGGTGCGCGGGCCGCGGAAGAAGGTCGACGCGAAGACCAGGCGCACGGCGCGCGAGAGCTGCTCGAGCCGCACCTCGTCCGACGGCGAGCAGTTGGGCAGCAGGTAGGTGCGGTAGAGGCCGGCCAGCGGCTGGTACTCGGAGTCCTCGAGCAGGCTCGACGAGCGCACCGCCAGCGGGTAGCGCACCTCGCGCAGGATCGAGGCGAGGTCGGCGGTGAGCTCGAAGTCGAGCGGCTGGGCGAGGAACAGCGCCGCCACCTCGGCGTCGGTCTCCGCCTCCATCGCCCGCTCGCGCAGGTTGCCGCGGGCGCAGAAGCGGTCGAAGACGTCGGTGCAGATCACCGCCGTGCGCGGCACGATCACCTTGACCCCGGGAAACGCCTCGCGCCAGCGCTCCGTCACCTGGTCCTTCGCCTTGAGCGCCGCCATGAAGGCGATCGAGCGCGCCTTGCCGCCCATCGAGCCGCGGCCGAGGCGCAGGAAGTCGCGGCGCAGCGGATCCGGCCGGCCGCGGAAGTCGGTCACCTGGCCGCGCTGGCGCTGCTCGAGGAAGTCGGAGAAGACTTCGACCAGGTAGCGGCGCAGCTCCTCGGCGTCCTTGAAGTCGGAGACCTTCTTCGGCCGCACCTCGATGGCCAGCGGGAACTCGCCGCGCGCCATCAGCCAGTTGGAGACGTGGTTGCGCGACGCGTGGTAGAGCAGCGACGCAGCCGGCACCTCGCGCAGCACCTCCAGCATCTCCTGGATGGTGTCGGCGCGGTACGCCTGCTCGTCGCCCTCGACGCGGAAGACGAAGGGGCCGAAGCCGAAGTTGCGGCGCATGAAGGTGCGCAGCTCGCCCAAGAGCTCCGGCGAGTTCTTGTCGACGAAGCCCACCCCCAACTCGCGGGCGGTGGCGGCGTGCTCGGGCTCGCGCGAGTGGAGCAGGATCGGCAGGTCCGGGACCTGCTCGCGCACCAGCTGGATGAAGTCGAGGCCGGCCGTCGGGTCGAGGCGGCCGCGGCGCGGGAAGCGGACGTCGGAGATCACCCCCAGCAGGTAGTCCTTGTAGCGCCGCAGCAGCGACCGCCCCTCCTCGAACGAGCGCGCCAGCAGGATCTTCGGCCGCGCGCGCATGCGGTAGTTGCGGTCGCGCTCGTTGAGGCGGTCGGCGAGCAGCGAGCGGATCTGCTCGAGCAGCTCCGAGTAGATGATGGGCAGGAACGACGAGTAGACCGCCGGCTGGTCCTCGACCACGATGATCACCCGCACCAGGCCGTTGCGCGTGTCGTGGTCGACGTTCTTCCGGTCCTCCACCGCCTTCACCATGGCCAGCAGCAGGCGCGGATCGCCGGTCCACAGGAAGACGTTGTCGATGCCCTCCGGCTGGCGGCGCTCGGCCCAGCGGTCGGCCCACGACTGGGCGTCGACGCGGTCGTAGGTCAGCAGCAGCACCGGCGTCCCCGGGTGGCGGTCGGCGATCTCCGCGCCGAGCTGCTGCGGCGACATGTCGGAGATGTGCGGCGTCGTCACCACCAGGTCGTAGGGGTCGCGGCGCAGCTGCTGCAGCGCCTTGCGCGCCGACGGCACGTGCTGGAAGGTCGGCGGGCTGGAGAGGTCGAGCTCGAGGTACTGGCCGAGCAGGCGGTCGGAGAAGCGCCCCTCCTCCTCGAGGATGAAGCTGTCGTAGGCGCTCGCCACCAGCAGCACCTGCTGCACCAGGTGCGGCATCAACGACTCGTAGGTGGTGACCGCCGCGACGTCGCGGATCTTCGGGGGCATGGCCGCCTGCATCGTAGCAGGGGGCGCTATGATCGCAGGCCCATGGCGAAGAACGACGACAGCCGCGACTTCGCGGCCATCCTGGCGGAGTTCGAGAGCGGGCAGGACGCCCCCGGCACCGACCCCAAGCCCGGCGAGCGCGCCTCCGGGCGGGTGATCTCGATCGGCGACGAGCAGACCTTCGTCGACGTCGGCGCCAAGTCCGACGCGGTGGTGGCCACCGCCGAGCTGCTCGACGCCGACGGCGGCCTCACGGTCGGCGTCGGCGACACGGTGGAGGGGCTGGTCAGCGGCCGCGACGCCGACAGCGGCTGCCTGGTGCTGCGCGTGCGCCCGGGCGGGTCGAGCGCCGGCGGCGACGTGCAGCTCGCCCTCCAGGAGCTCTCGCAGGCGCACGAGCACGGCATCCCGGTCGAGGGCACGGTGGCCGAGGTGGTCAAGGGCGGCGTGGCGGTCACCGTCTCCGGGCTGCGCGCCTTCTGTCCCATCTCGCAGCTCGACATCGCCTTCGTCGAGGACGCGGCGGAGTTCGTGGGCCGCAACCTCACCTTCCGGGTGCGCAAAGTCGAGGCCGCCGGCCGCGGCGGCCGCCCGGACGTGGTACTCAGCCGCCGCGACCTGCTCGAGGAGGAGCGCCGGCAGCGCCAGGAGGAGGCGCTGGCGCGCATCCAGCCCGGCGCCGTGGTGCGCGGCACGGTGACGTCCGTCACCGCCTACGGCGCCTTCGTCGACCTCGGCGGCGTCGAGGGCCTGCTGCACGTCAGCGAGCTGACGCACGGCCGGGTCGAGGACCCGGCGTCGATGATCACCGCGGGCGACGTGCTGGAGGTCAAGGTGCTGGCGATCGAAGAGCGCGACAAGGGCGGCAAGCGCATCTCGCTGTCGCGCCGCGCCCTGCTCGGCGACCCGTGGGAGGCGGTGAAGGAGCGCTTCAAGCCGGGCGCCACCGTCCGCGGCCTGGTCAAGCGCCTCGAGTCCTTCGGCGCCTTCGTCGAGATCGCGCCCGGCGTCGAGGGCCTGGTCCACGTCTCGGAGCTGGCCGCCAACCGCCGCGTCGGCCACCCGCGCGAGGTGGTCGACCTCGGCCAGGAGGTCGAGGTCCGCGTCCTCGAGATCGACGCCAAGCGCCACCGCATCTCCCTCTCCCTCGCCACCTCCCTCGCCACCGCCGGCCGCGAAGAGGTCGCCGAGCACGCCGCGGGCGACGCGGGCCGCCTCGGCGCGGGACTCGGCTCCATGGCCGAAGTCTTCGAGAAGGCGCGCAAGAAGGACTGACGCAAAGAGCGGGGGCGGAGTCGCGATCGCTCCGCCCCCGCGAGGGGGCCCCGTCTCGCCCTGCAGTGGGGTGCTAGGGCGGGGCGGCGTCCGAGGAGACCGTGTCGGTGGGGGCCGCCGGCGGCGGCGCGGTGAGGAGGAGCTCGGCGGCGATCTCGTGCCAGCGGTCCGGCGACAGCTCGCGGGCGAAGCCGGGGACCGGCACGCCACCGTCCTGGAGCACCGGCCCCAGCTCCGCCGACAGCCGGCCGCTCAAGGCCTCCGCCGTCTCCTCCATCCAGCTCCGCGCCAGCCGCGCCGGCAGCAGGTTGCGCAGCGCCGCCGCCGGCGCTTCGACCTCGAACAGCCAGCCGCCGCCGTAGGGGTCGGCGCCCACCCGGCCGGGATCGGCCAGCACGTCGGGGTTGAGCGCCACCACCTTGCCGCCCACCGGGCTCAGCAGGTCCACCGTCCGCCCGTCGAGGCGGAAGCGGAAGCCCGCCTCCCCTTCCCTCAGCCGGGCGCCGACGCGCGGCAGCTCGAGGCCGTCGGGCCGCCCGAGCAGGCGCTGCGCGAAGTCGTCGACGCCGACCCGGAAGCGGGTGCCGCCGCCGAGCGTCTCTTCCACCGGTGCAACCGGCAAGGCCCAGGTGTGGCCGCGGTGGTAGGACGGCCCGTCGGGGACGGCGAACCAGCCGCGGATCGCCGCCACCGGGTCGCCCACCCACGCCGGCACCGCCGCCATCGCCGGCCGCGTCCAGCGCTGCAGCAGCAGCCAGAAGGGGATGCAGAGCAGCAGGTAGCCGATCACCATCAGGTATTCGATGCCCTTGCTCGCCATGAAGTCCATCGCTGCCTCCTCAGTTCTGCACCGTGCCGGCCGTCGACCGGGCGGTGATCGGTTGCGGCACGGCGCGCGGTGCCGCGGCCGGGGCCGCGGCGCGGCCGTGTGCTTCGTGGTGCTCGGCCCACGCGGGCTCGCCGCCGAGCACCGGCATGCGCTCGATCACCCAGCGGAACACCCACACCTCGGCGCAGATCACCGCCGCCGCCACCACCACCTCCATCCACGTCGGCACGTAGTGCACCGGCGCGTACCACTTGAAGGCGATCAGCGAGATGTTCAGGCGGTTGAGCACGATGCCCACCAGGGTCATGCCGGCACCGACCTGGATCCAGCGCAGGTCGCGGCGGCTCGACGCCCACAGGAAGAGCGCCATCGGGATCGCCGTGAAGACGCCGATCTCGACCACGTACCAGGCGCCCCAGGGCCCCTGGATCTGCCCGAGCAACCCGCCGTGCAGGAGCTTGAGCAGCTCGAGGAAGAGGTAGACGAACATCGCGGCGCCGGCGATGCGGCCGAGGCCGACCAGGATGTCGTCGTGTCCACGCTTCAGCGGCGCTCCCATGCGGTCGCGGAACACCCGGTGCGACAGGCTCCCCTCCAGGATCACCAGGGAGAGCCCGGCGAAGATGCTGGAGATGAAGAACAGCGTCGGGATCAGCTCCGAGTACCACAGCGGGTGGATCTTCGGCTCGGCCATCAGGAACAGCGCGCCGAGCGCCGACTGGTGCAGCGTCGACAGGGTGATGCCGAAGATCACCGTGCCCACCGTCATCCACGACAGCGCCCGGTGCACCTTGCGCAGGTTCAGCCACTCGGCGGTCGCCGGCAGGAACTCCAGGAGCTGCGCGATGATGTAGAGCAGGAAGTGCCAGGCGATCAGGAACAGCACCGAGGTGAGGCCGAACTCGTGGCCGAGGATCGGGTTCATGATCTTCCACGGCCGCCCGAGCT
Source organism: uncultured Thermoanaerobaculia bacterium (assembly GCA_964557755.1). Lineage (GTDB taxonomy): Bacteria > Acidobacteriota > Thermoanaerobaculia > Multivoradales > JBCCEF01 > CAZLBJ01. Next base: position 6,535 of record CAZLBJ010000229.1, on the reverse strand, counting down.
CGAGCAGCAGGGCGACGGCGTAGAAGGTGTACGCCAGGAAGCCGTTGAGCACCGTCACGCGGACGATGGGCCGGTACTTCTCCATGCGCAGCACGTAGACCATGAAGGTCAGCACGTAGGCACCGCCGGCGAAGGCGACGCCGGTGACGACGTTGAAGCCCTTCCAGATGCCCCACGGGAACTCCTGGGACAGGTTGGTCACCGAGCCGAGGCCGAAGGTGAAGCGGACGACCAGGATCACCGCCGCCGTCGCCATGATGGCCAGCGAGACGACGTTGAACGGGGTCAGCCACTTGCCGCGCGGCGCCAGCTCGCGGCGCAGGAACGGCCACAGCCGCTCGCCTTCGCGGCGCAGGCCGGTGGCGGGACGCTCAGTTGCGGTAGTCATCGCTCGCCTCCGTGGCGGACGGGGTGGTGGGTTCGACGGTGGGCGCCGCCAGCAGCGGGTGGCCGGAGCCGCCCTCGTCCTCGCGGACGGTGGCGCGGCGCAGCGCCATCATGAAGGCCGGCCACAGCACCAGCACCAGGGGCACGGCGGTGAGGAAGCCGCGGGTCTTCTCGGGGTACGGCTCGGTGTCGAGGTCGGTGCGGAAGCCGATCTCCTCGAACGCCACCGGCGAGATGTAGAGCCAGCCGGTCCCGCCCGCCTCGTGCTCGCCGTAGACGTGCGACACGTACTGGCCGGGGTTGGTGTAGATGCGCTGGCGCGCGACCTCCAGGAGCTCGGCGCGCGGCCCGAAGGTCAGCGCCTCGTTCGGGCAGTTCTCGACGCAGGCCGGCAGCGACCCCTCGCCCTCCGCCTTCACCTTCTCGTAGCACATCCGGCACTTGCTGATCTTCGGGTTGGGCGAGTCGTACTCGCAGCGCGCCATGTCGAAGGGGCAGGAGACCATGCAGTAGCGGCACCCGAGGCAGCGGTCCGCCGCCCACACCACCGGCCCTTCGTCGGTCTTGTACAGCGCCTTGGTGAGGCAGCCGGCGGCGCAGGCGGGCACCTGGCAGTGCATGCACTGCCGCTTGACGAACACCTCGCCCTTGGTGGTCTCGAAGCGGTTGACCGAGGACCACTGCTTGTCGGTCACCGGGCGGGGGGCGGCGTAGGAGAAGTCGTCCGACCAGTCCGGCTCGGCGAGCCCGTTGGCCTCGGCGCAGGCCGCCTCGCACATGCGGCAGCCGGCGCAGCGGGTGAGGTCGACGAGGACGGCCCAGTCTGCGGCACCGGAGTCGGCGGCGGTGCCGGCGGCCTCGGCGCGGTGGCCGTCGCCGGCCACCGCCCCTCCCGCCACCACCCCGGCGAGCTTGAGGAATCCACGACGATCCATGATCAGGCTCCTGTCGGTCCTGGGTTCGGCCCGGTGGCGGCGCTCACGAAAGGCTCCGCTCCGCCGGCGTGAAGAAGCGGCCCTGGAGACGGCTCCAGGTGGCGTCGTCGATGTAGCGGTGCAGGCCCTCTACGAGCTCGCCGCCGTCGGGCAGCGCCGGCACGGCACCGGCCTGGGCGGGCAGCAGGTCGGCCAGCAGGCCGTCCACCTCGCCGCGGAACCAGGCCCGCGCCTTGGCGCCGCGGCGCAGCACCTCGCGATCGGCGCGCGGGTCGTCGCTGCCCAGGCGCACCGCCCAGCCGGCGTCGAACGGCGCCTCGTTGACCAGGTGCGGCGAGTCGGCGAGCTCGGCGTTGGCGTGCACGACGGTGCCGGCGATCGGCGACGCCACCGCCACCGTGCGGTCGCCGTGGCGCAGCCGGAACAGCGGCTCGCCGCGGCGCACGCGGGTGCCGAGACCGGGCAGGTCCACCTGTTCGACCGGGCCGAGCACCGCGCCCACCAGGTCGTCGGCACCGACGGTGGCCTCGCCGCCGTCGAAGCGGGCCCACGCGTGGCCGTCGCCGAGGGCGACGCCGGTGTCCAGGCGCAGGCCGTTGTAGGTCAGGCCGGGCTCGACTTGAAACCCGAGCCACTCGCGGAACCGGGGGCTGACGGCGAAGGTCGCCATGCCGGCCATCACGGCCAGCAGGGCCCCGGCGAACAGGCCGGCGCGCAGCACGAAGGCGGCGACGGCGACGAGCGGCAGCAGGACGACGATCGACAGTCCCAGCGCCGCCAGGGAGACGGATTCGCGGATCTTCATCGGCTTGGTGCTCATGACAACCTCCTCGGGACCGGTTCAGGTGGCCCCGCAAACGTCCGGGTGCAAGGCGGCCACCACGCCCTGGACAGGGTGGTGTGAGGCCGTCAACCCCTTCGGCGAGAGATAGTTACGCTTGTTCGTCATGTGCGTGGGTTCGCGGTTTTGGGCACCGGCGCTGGCGAGTTCCTCGGCACCGGTGTCGAAGGATTCGACAGTCAGTGGACCAGCTCCCGCAGGAGATCGAGGTAGCGGCGGGCGCCGAGCAGGCCGCGCAGGTCGACCACCGGCTCGCCGCCGTCGGGGAGGGTGGGGCCGACGCCATCGTCGGCGGCCAGTAGCTCGAGCGCGACGCGGCGGCGGAAGCGGCGCAGGTCGTGGCCGGCGCGGCGCCGCGCGTCCTCGGCGGCGAGCAGACCGTCGCCGGCCGCGTTGTCGACCGGCACGGCCGGCGTGCCGGCGGCCAGCTCCAGCAGCCAGCCGTCGCCGTACGGATCGGCGGCGAGGAGGGCGGGGTCGTCCTGGCACCGCCGGTTGCCGGCCACCACCGCGCCGGCGAGCGGTGCGCCGAGAGTGAGCACGCCGCCGTCGAGATCGACCTCGCAAGCGGCGTCGCCCATCGCCAGGCGGCTGCCGGCCGCGACGCAGCGCACGGCGCGCGGCGCCTCCAGCAGCGCCGCGGCGAAGCCGTCGAGGCCGACCCGGAAGCGGCCCGGCACGCCGCCCGCGACCACCTGCGCCCAGGTGTGTCCCGCGCCGAACAGCCGGTCGGCGGGGAACTCGCCCCGCCCCGGCGCCCGCCGCCGGCCTTCGCCGCCGCGGCCACGGCCGCTCTCCGCCGGCGCCGACCCGTCCCCGCCCGTTTCCAGCCGCCCCTCCGCGCCACCCCGGCTCCCCCCCTTCGCCGAGGGGTCCGCGGCGGCCGCCTGCAGCGGCCCTCCCCCGCCACGCCGCTCCTCCCCCCTCGCCGAGGGGTGCGCGCCAGCCGCCTCCAGAGGCCCCGGCACTCGATCCCAGCTCTCCGCCCTCGCCGAGGGGTTCGCCTCCTCCGCCTCGACGGTCACCCCGCGCAGCGCCGCGTCCAACGGGCAGTGGTCGCAGTCGTACTCGCGGTCGCAGAGCCGCCAGCGCACCAGGCCGGCGGTCATCCAGATGCAGGGCAGCCGCTCGGATGGAGCCTCGCTCGTCGCGTGCATCGGCGTCCTCCTCGCTCGGCCGGCGGAGCGTCGCTCGCGCCCGCCGCCACCCTGCTGCGGCTGCAAGCCGGGAGCCCGCCGCCGGCTGGATGCCGCCGCCACCGCGAATCCCCCGCCGCGGCGCGGATTTCTCGGCGCCGGACCCGCCCTCCCCGTGCTCACACGCGGCACCTTTCACCGCCGAGAAATTCCACACCGCGTGGTGTTTCCCCACAGCCCCCTTTGTGCTACCGTCGAGACGGTCCCGACCACCGGCGCTCTCCCGGTGGCCCACTCCGCGGACCGGGATCCTTCCGGGCCGCACAACCTCCGTCGGGACTTCGGAGGGGCCGACATGCCCACCCGCCGCTTCCGCGCGGGGCTCGGGTCGCTGAGCACCCGCCTCCTGGTCCCCCTGCTGGTCACCATCATCGCCGTGCTGGCGGTGTACGCGTGGTTCAACGTGCGCGCCGTCGAGGAGCAGTTCACCGCCCTGGTGCGCACCGACGCGCAGCGCTGCGCCGGCCTGATCGAGCGCGCCACCCACGACGGCATGCTGCTCAACCGCAAGGACCAGGTGCAGAGCATCATCGAGAACCTGGGCCGCGACGCGAGCGTGACGGCGATCCGCATCTACGACATGGGCGGCACGGTGGCGATGTCGTCGCACCCGGCCGACATCGGCGGCCGCGCCGCGCTCAGCGAGGCCCCGTGCGTCGCCTGCCACCTGCCGGGCGAGACGGACGACGCCGGCCTGCCGGTGGCGGCGATGGAGCTGGCCCGCGCCGGCCGCGACGCCGCGGTGCCGGTGCTGCGCCACGTCTCGGTGATCGCCAACGAGCCCGACTGCGCCTCCGCCGGCTGCCACCGCTCGCAGGCCGAGGAGGGCAAGCTCGGCGTCCTCGAGGTCGAGGTCTCGCTGCAGCCGCTCGAGGAGACGCTCGACCGCTCGAAGGGGCGGACGCTGTGGACGATGGGGGCGCTGATGCTGATCACCGGGCTGGTGTCGGCGGGCTTCGTCAACCGCGTCGTGCTGCGCCCCGTGGACCGCCTGCACGAGGGCACCGACCGCATCGCCCACGGCGAGCTCGACACCCGCATCGTGGTCGCCGGCGACCACGAGCTGGCGCACCTGGCGGGCGCCTTCAACTCCATGGCCGGCGAGCTGCAGGCGGCGCGCAACGAGCTCGCCGACTGGTCGCGCAAGCTCGAGGACAAGGTGGTGCAGAAGTCCGAGGAGCTGCAGCGCACCCAGCGCCAGGTGGTGCACATGGAGAAGATGGCGTCGCTGGGCAAGCTCTCCGCCACCGTCGCCCACGAGCTCAACAACCCGATCAGCTCGATGTTGACCTACGCGCGGCTGGTCGAGCGCGAGCTCGCCGCCCACCCGGAGCTGCCGGCCGAGACGCGCGAGGAACTGGCGGGCTACCTGCGCTTCCTGCAGCAGGAGTGCAGCCGCTGCGGCGGCATCGTGCAGAACCTGCTGCTCTTCGCACGCCGCACCGGCGACGGCGCGATGGCGCCCACCGACCTCAACGAGGTGGTCGAGCGCAGCCTGATGCTGGTCCGCCACCACCTCGAGATGAGCGACGTCCACCTCTACTGCGAGATGCTCAAGGGCGACCCGACGATGATCGCCGACGCCGGCCAGGTCGAGCAGGCGCTGGTGGCGCTGATGGTCAACGCCGTCGAGGCGATGACCGCCGACGGCCACCGCGGCGGCGAGCTCGAGGTGCTGCTCTCCAGCGACGCGCAGGCGGTCGAGGTGACGATCCGCGACACCGGCGTCGGCATCCCGCCGGAGGTGCAGGGCCGCATCTTCGAGCCCTTCTTCTCGACCAAGAACGCGGAGAGCGGCGTCGGCCTCGGCCTCGCCGTGGTCTACGGCATCGTGCAGCGCCACGGCGGCACGATCGAGGTCGACTCCGCGCCCGGCCGTGGCACCACCTTCCGCCTGCGGCTGCCGCGCCGCCCACAGCCCGACCCCGCCCTCGACGGCGGCCACCCTGAGCCCGGCGCTCCGGCGCCGGCCCGGAGGACGAGACGATGACCCCCGACGTTGCGAGACCCGACACCGCCGCCCGGCCCGACCCCGGCCGCGGCGCCATCCTGGTGGTCGACGACGAGGCCTCGGTGCGCCACTCGCTGTCGAGCTGGTTCAAGAAGGACGGCCACGACGTGGCGACGGCCGAGAACGCCACCACCGCACTGCGCTGCCTGCGCGACCGCCACTACGACGTGGTGCTGCTCGACATCCGCATGCCGGGGATGGACGGCATGGAGCTGCAGGAGCACATCCACCGTATCGACCCGGGCATCGCGGTGGTGATGATCACCGCCTTCGCCTCGGTGGAGACGGCGGTGCGGGCGCTCAAGCAGGGCGCCTTCGACTACGTCACCAAGCCGATCGACCCGGACGAGCTGTCGCACCTCGTGCAGCGCGCCCTCGAGCAGCGGCGGCTGAAGAGCGAGAACCGCCAGCTCCGCGAGAGCCTCGAGAGCGGCCTGGTGGGCTCGGAGGCGATCATCGGCGACAGCCCGGCCATCCGCAAGGTGCGCGAGCTGATCGAGCACGTCGCGCCGACCGACGCCACGGTGCTGATCCGCGGCGAGAGCGGCACCGGCAAGGAGCTGATCGCGCGCGCCATCCACGCCGCCAGCCCGCGGCGCTACGTCCCCATCGTGCCGGTCAACTGCGGCGCGCTGACCGAGACGCTGCTCGAGAGCGAGCTCTTCGGCCACGAGCGCGGCGCCTTCACCGGCGCCCAGTTCCGCCGCAAGGGCAAGGTGGAGATGGCCGACGGCGGCACCCTCTTCCTCGACGAGATCGGCGCCGTGAGCGCCAAGATGCAGGTCGACCTGTTGCGCGTGCTGGAAAGCCGCGAGGTGGTGCGGGTGGGCGCCAACCGGCCGGTGCAGGTCGACTTCCGCGTCCTCTGCGCCACCAACGAGGACCTCGAGAAGGCGGTGGCGGCGGGGCGCTTCCGCGAGGACTTCTACTACCGCGTCAACGTCTTCACCATCGAGGCGCCGCCGCTGCGCGCCCGCCGCGGCGACGTCCCGCTGCTCGCCGAGCACTTCCTGCGCCACTTCGCGCTGCAGATGGACAAGCGCATCGAGGCGATCTCGCCGGCGGCGATGCAGCTGCTGACCGAGCACGATTGGCCGGGCAACGTGCGCGAGCTGGCCAACGCCATCGAGCGCGCGATGGTGGTCGGCCGGTCGCCGGCGATCCG
>CAZLBJ010000228.1:0-3561 GCA_964557755.1 uncultured Thermoanaerobaculia bacterium | reverse complement strand
CCCCAATCCAGCGACGCCCCTTCCAGCGACGCCCCTTCCAGCGACGCCCCTTCCAGCGACGCCCCTTCCAGCGACGCCCCTTCCAGCGACGCCCCTTCCAGCGACGCCCCTTCCAGCGACGCCCCCTAATTCCACGACTCCCTCCCCGCCAGCCGAGCCCCATCCGCCCCCGGCAACTGCAGCACCATCCGGTGCGCCGAAAGCGTCCCCGTCTCGAACGAGTTCGCCGCCGACCACAGGTACAGCACGAACCGCCGGTACAGGTGCCGCCCCCAGCGCGCCACCACCTCATCCTGGTGCTCCTCCAGCCGCTCCGCCCACTTCTTGCACGTCAAGAAGTAATTGTGCCGGTCGTTGCGCATCAGCACCACCTCGAACGGCGTGCGCTCCACCTCCGCCAGGTAGCGCCGCAGGTTGAGCGGCGACGTGTTCCCCTGGAACACCCACTTCGAGATGAACGACGGCATCGCGTGCCGCCGTCCGGAGTAGGCGTCGAGGTACACCCGCCGCCCCGGCGCGAGCAGCCGCCCGTACTGCGCCAGCGTGCGCCGGTAGTCCGGCAGGTGCTCGGTGACGCCGAGGTTGACGATGGCGTCGAAGCGTTCGCGCGGCCGGTACTCCAGCAGGTGCTCGCGCACCACCCGGCAGTGCGACAGCCCCTTGCGCTCCGCGATCCCCTTCAGGTGCCGCTCCGACTCCTCCGAGATGGTGACCGAGGTGACGTGCACGCCGCGCTCGCCGGCGAGCTCGAAGAACGAGCCCCAGCCGCCGCCGACGTCGAGGACGCGCATGCCGGGCGCCAGCCCGACGGCGTCGTAGGCGAACTGGAGCTTCCTGCGCATGCCGGCCTCCTGCGGCTCGTCGTCGTGCGCGAAAAAGCCGTGCGAGTAGCTGCGGTGGTCGCGGTCGAGCCACAGCAGGAAGAACTCCGGGTCGTTGTCGTAGTGGCTGGGGATCCAGCGCTTGTCGCTGCGCGCCTGGCCGAGCAGCCGCGGCGCACCGTAGGTCGCCCACAGGTACTTCAGCGGGTGCGGGTCGGCGAGCACCGGCCGCGCCTTGAGCGCCGCCAGGAGGTCGCCGTCGATGTCGAGGTCGCCCGCCATGAACGCTTCGGCCACCGCCAGCTCGTCGAACGACGCCAGGGCCTTCGCGCCGGCGTCGTTGACCAGGGTGACGGTGAACGCCGGCTCGCCGTCCTCGCCGATCGGCCAGCGGCTGCGGTCGGCAGTGCGCAGCTCGAACGGACGGGCGGCGGAGCCCGGGCGCTCCAGCTCGGCGCGGTAGCGCCGCCGCAGCGCCTCGACCAGGCGCGGCTCGGCGGCGCCGGCGCCCAGCTCACGGATCGACTCGCTCACGGCGGGCCTCCTTCGGCAGGGGGTTTCGGTGTTTCGTGCGCCGAAGTGTAGCGGCGCCGCCGCCCCGTGTCCACGCGACTGATGTCCGTATGAGAGAATCGTGCGCATACCGAACCGCTGTCGGAGAGGAGGCCGCATGCTCCGCTTCCTGCGCTGGGCCGCCTTGCGCTCGCTCTACCCGCTGCTGGTGCTGGCGGCGGTGTGGGGCCACCTCGCCTGGGGCCGCCTCGCCTGGGCCGGGCTGCCCGTCGGCGTCTGGCTGGGGCTGCCGCTGGCCCTGCTCGCCCTCCACCTGGTGCCCTACGCCGAGGCGCGCAGCGGCCCCACGCCGCCCGACCTGGTCACCGTGCCGCCGCCGCTGGCGCAGCGCCTGGCGCGCTGGCTGTCGCACCCGGAGGACGTCCACGGCGTGGTCTTCTGTGCCGTCCACTTCGCCGCCCTGGGCTCGGCGTTCTGGCTCTGGCTGCACCCGGGGGTGACCGGCTTCGACACGCCGGCGGAGAAGCTTGGCTTCGCCCTAGGCGCCGGCCTCTGGCTGGGCTGGTCCGGCGGCGTCAACCTCGGCGTCAACTATCACTCGCACGCCCACAAGCCGTTCTTCCGGCACGACCTCGCCAACCGCTGGTTCGGCCGCCTGATCTGCCTGCCGGGGGCGATGCCGGCCTACTGGTGGCGCTACAAGCACCTCGCGGTGCACCACGGCCACCTCGGGGAGGAGCGCGACTGGGTGCAGCCGAAGCGCCGCGCCGACGGTCGCTACGAGAACCTGTGGCTGTACGTGCTGCTCTACTGGCCGTGGCGCTGGGGGGTGCACTTCTGGCGCGAGTTCCGCCACGAGGCGCGGCCGGCGGTGCGGCGGCGGGCGTGGCGCGAGGCGGCGCTGTTCGCCGTCCTCTGGTCGCTGCCGTTCTTCGCCGACCCGTGGCTGGGGCTCGGGTTGTGGCTGTTCCCGGCTTGGGTGGGCAGCTCGGTGGTCATGGGCATGGGGATGTACGCCCAGCACGCCGGCGGCACGGCCGACGACCGCTACAGTCACACCACGACGTTCCTGTCCCACTGGGGCAACCTGACGATGTTCAACGCCGGCTTCCACGTCGAGCACCACGAGCACCCGTCGGTGCACTGGAGCGAGCTGCCGCGGCTGCACGCGGCGATGCGGGACGAGCTGATCGCCGGCGGCGCCCACGTGGTGCCGTTCGGCCTCTACCGCGGCTCGGCGCTGCTCAACTCGTGGTTCCGCCAGGAGGAGGGGTGGCGCCGCTTCGGCGAGCAGCACCCGGACTACCGGCGCGCGGAGGTGGCGACGGAGCCCTCGGCCGCCATGCCCTCGGCCGCCGACGCGGCCGGCTGAGGCTCGACCTCCCGCCGCCGCGGCAGTCCCGGGTGGTGGCGCAGCGCCGCCGGAATGCCGGCGCGGATCTCGGCGTGCAGCGCCGGCAGGTCCGACCAGTGGACGCCCGGCCGCAGGTGGTGCGCCGTGTGGTAGCCGGAGTTGAAGGTCAAGAGGTTGTAGAGGCGGCCCTCGACGTTGCGCGAGGCGCCGAGGTGGTCGTCGAGGTCGAGCCCCGCGTGCTGCTGGTAGCCGAGGCGGGCGACGTTGGCCAGGGCCAGCGTCATCGGCAACAGGAAGACGATCGCCGTCGCCGTCGAGTCGAGCCACGCCAGCGCCGCGAGCGGCAGGCAGCCGAGGACGGTCATCCACTTGAGGCGCCGGTAGATGCGCGGGAAGCGGCGGCCGATGCGCACCGTCCAGGTCAGGTGGCCCACCGTGTTGTGCCACAGGCACTCGGCAAGGCTGCGCATGGTGCCGTCGGGGCGCTGCCAGCGCAGGGTGTCCTCCTCGGGCTCGAGGTAGTGGCGGTGGTGTCCGAGGTTGTGGTGCAGGGTGATCAGGTACGGCGGCATGCCGGTCTGCAGGAAGAGGACGAGCTCGTAGAGGCGGTTGGGGAGGCGGTGGCGGAAGACCGGGCGGTGGTGCTGGTAGTGATTGCAGGCGATGGCGACCGCCTGCATTGGCTGGAAGAGGAGGACCAGGACGAGGAGCAGGAGGCGGTCGCCCACCTGCGTGAACAGGGTGAGCTGCACCGCCAGGACCATCGCCGTGTAGGCGACCGTCCAGCGGTCGGCCGGGTGGCGCAGGATCTTCATTGCGATTGTGCCGGCATGATAGCCGATCGCGGGAATGAGGCGGCGCGGGAATGGGACG
>CAZLBJ010000227.1:0-2561 GCA_964557755.1 uncultured Thermoanaerobaculia bacterium | reverse complement strand
CACCGAGGTGGCCGGCGAGGAGATCTACCAGGCGTACGTCGGCTCGTCCGCCAACCCCGGCTTCCGCGATTTCGCGGTGGCGGCGGAGATGGTCGAGGGCCGGCAGGTGCACGACCGGGTGAGCTTCGACGTCAACCCCACCTCGCGGCAGATCCTCGCCAACCTCGCCGCCAGCGGCCACCTCGGCAAGCTGATCGCTGCCGGCGCACGCATCCACCAGGCGGGCTGCAACGGCTGCATCGGCATGGGGCAGGCGCCGGCCAGCGACTCGATCTCGTTGCGCACCGTGCCGCGCAACTTCCCCGGCCGCTCCGGCACCCGCGAGGACAAGGTGTGCCTGGTGTCGCCGGAGACGGCCGCCGCCTCGGCGCTGACCGGTGTCATCACCGACCCGCGCGAGATGGGCGACTTCCTCGGCCGCCGCCACCCGCGCGTCGCCGAGCTGGCCGAGCCGATCCTGGTCACCGACACCCTGGTGCCGCCGCTGCCGGCGGCGGAGGCGCGCGGGACCGAGCTCGTGAAGGGCCCGAACATCGCCTCGATCCCCGACTTCGAGCCGCTGCCCGACCGCCTCGAGCTGCCGGTCCTGCTGAAGGTCGGCGACGACGTCACGACGGACGAGATCATGCCCGCCGGCAGCCGCGTGCTGCCCTTCCGCAGCAACATCCCGAAGATCAGCGAGTTCTGCTTCGACATCGTCGACGAGACCTACCATGACCGGGCGGTCGAGACGCGCGGGGCGGGCGACGGCCACGCGGTGGTGGGCGGCGACAACTACGGCCAGGGCTCCTCGCGCGAGCACGCCGCCCTGGCGCCGCGCTACCTCGGCCTGCGCTGCGTGCTGGCCAAGGGGTTCGCCCGCATCCACTGGCAGAACCTGGCCAACTTCGGCATCGTGCCGCTGACCTTCGCGGACGGCGGCGGCTACGACTCCGTCGCGCAGGGTGACGTGCTGGTCGTCGACGGGCTGCGCGCGGCGCTCGAGTCCGGCGGCGGCGCGGTGGCGGTGCGCAACCAGACCCGCGGCACCGCCATCGCCGCCCGCCACGAGCTGTCGCCCCGCCAGGTGGAGATCCTGCTCCAAGGCGGCCTGATCCGCTGGATGCGCGGCCGCATCGGCGAGTAGCCGCTCAGACGTCGAGCGGCTCGCCCTCGTGCAGCAGGCGCACGATGCGGGCGCGGCCGCCGCGGTCGACCTTGACCTCCACCGTCAGGCCGCGCACCGGCACCTCGCTCCCGCGCTCGAAGAAGTACTGCTCGATGCCGTAGCGCACCTCCATGCGCTCCGGCCCGGCGCGCACCACGTCGCCGCGCAGGAAGACGCCGTCCTCCGGCGGCTCGAGGTGCGTCGTGCGGTGGCGCCAGACGCCCTCCGCGTCCGGCGCCACCTCGACGAAGACGGGGCTCCCCTCCTTCACCTCCGCTTCCGGCACCGCCGGCAGGCTGCCGATCTCGTAGCCGATGACGACGTACTGGCCGCGCAGCGGGTCGAAGGGATCGACCGGCCGCGTGTCGAGCACCACCGTGGTGCCGGCGAGCAGCGGCCAGCCTAGCCACAGCGCGAAGCCGCCGAGCAGGACGGCCAGGAAGGCCGCCACCGCCAGCAGCTTCAGGAGCGGGCGACCAGCCGCCTGCGCCATTGCTCCAGCTTCCAGCCGCCGAAGAGGAGGACGATGCCGCCGAGGATGAAGACCACGCTCAAGCTCGCATACCCCCAGTAGTCGATGACGAAGCCGACGTAGCGGGTGGCCACGTCGAGGGCGAAGAAGGCGACGCCGAGGTTGATCACCGTGCGGTCGCCGAGCCAGCTCCCGTAGCCGATGACCAGCAGGATGAGGCCCAGGAACACCAGGTTGACGACGATCCACAGCGCCAGGGCGGCGGCCGGCGCGGTGGCGCCCCGCGGCAGCCGCGACCAGGTGCAGCGCGGGTCGGCGGCGCAGGCGCCGGTGGCGAGGCCGGCACAGGCGTCGAGCGTCCGGCAGCTCTCGTCGCGCCACTCGCACGGCGCCTGGGCGGCGCACAGAGCGGCATCGGTCACCTGGTCGCAGCTCGGGGTGCGTGCCGACCACGGCGGCAGGCAGGCGTCGGCGACGGTGCAGCCGGCGAGCACCGCGACGCAGGCCTCGCGGTCGAGGCCCTCGCGCCAGCAGTCGTCGGCGAAGATCTGGCAACCGGCGAAGACGTAGCCGTCGCGGGCGCAGCGCTGGAGGCCGGCGGCGCAGTCGGACACCGTGCTGCCGCACCAGGCTTCGACCGTCGCGCAGCCCTCGCCCAGCGCCGGTCCCCAGCGGCAGTCGTCGGCGGCGCAGGCCGCCTGGTCGGGGTGGCCGCCGCAGACGTCGGGGACCTCGACCGGCAGGTCCTGGCAGGCCTCGCCGCTCCAGGTGCAGGCCGGGGCGCCGGCGCAGGTGGCCTCGTCCAGGATCCAGCAGGGCTGCGGCGTGCAGGCGCCGAAGCCGTCTGCGGCCCACCAGCGGCTGGCGAGGACGAGCAGCAGCAGGGCGGCGACCACGGCGGCGACGACCGCCGGCTCGCGCCGCGCGACGCCGCCGCGCCGC
>CAZLBJ010000226.1:0-3050 GCA_964557755.1 uncultured Thermoanaerobaculia bacterium | reverse complement strand
GCCGACATCTCGCTCGCCACCTCCCCTTTCCTGACCAGCGGCAAGCGCACCGTCACCCGGTCGGGGAGCAGGTGGAGCCAGCCGAAGATCGTCTTCACGAGCGCGCCGGCGCCGAGCCCGAGGAAGACGTTGCGCGCCCGGGCGCCGCCGCTCTCGCTCGCCACCAGCACCTCGGCGCACGCCGTGCCCTCCGGGTACGGCAGGTGGCCGTGCTCGCCGGCGATCAGGTAGCGGCGGAGCGGGATCATGAAGACCACGCCCAGGAGCCCGCCGGCCAGCGCCAGGAGCGTCATCTGGAGGAGCGACGGGCTGAACCCCCACAGGAAGAGCGCCGGGATGGTGAAGATCACGCCGCTCGCCACCGACGACGAGGCCGAGCCGACGGTCTGCGACATGTTCGCCTCGAGGATGGTCGAGCCGACGCCGGCCGAGCGCAGGGCGCGGAAGACGGCGACGGTCATCACCGCCACCGGGATCGAGGTCGAGATGGTGAGGCCGGCGCGCAGCCCCAGGTAGGCGTTGGCGGCGCCGAACAGAATGCCGAAGACGATGCCGGCGACGAACGCCTTGAAGGTCGCCTCCGCCGGGCTCTCGCCGGGCGGCACGTAGGGTTTCACCTCCGGCACGGCGTCGCGGCCCTTCCGCGGCTTGCCTTCGACTCCCTCTCCCCGTCCTTCCTTGATCTCCATCACTCCTCCTCGGCGGTGGCCTCGTCGGTCACAGGGTCGGTGGCCGGCGCCGGTGCGGCGGCGGCGGACTCCAGCTCGGCCGCCAGGGCGTCGAGGCGCGCCAGCACCTCGCGGTAGCGGCCGCCGGCGCGGCCCAGCTCGCCGGGCGCGGCGGCCTCGGCGGCGCGGGTGAGCTCCGGCAGCAGCCACGGGGCGTAGCCGGAGTCGGCGTCGGGGGCGGCGTAGAGGTTGCGGTACCAGGGGCGGCCGGTGAGGCCCTCGGGCGAGGTCCAGGCGCGGTCGGCGGCGACCAGGGCGCGGTTGGCGCGGGCGAGGGCGGCGGCGTCGAGGCGGCCGGCGGCGAGCTCCGCGGCGAGGGCGGCGGTGGCGGCGTCGAGGCGGCGCCCCACCCTCTCGGCGGCGGCGGCCAGCTCTTCCAGCGCGGGGGCTGCCGGCGCCTCCCCCGGCGCCAGCCCGGCGGTGACCGCGCGCACCCGCTCGGCGGCGCCGCGGCCGTAGCCGCCGGGGGCGAGCGGCAGCAGGTCGGCTTCGGCGAGCCGCGCCACCGTGGTCACCACCATCTCGGCCACCATGCGCGCCGGCGCGTAGTCGTCGCCGACCACGGCGCGGTACCACGCCAGGTTCTCGTAGTTGGTGTGGTAGCTCACCCCGGGGCTGCCGCCGCCGCCCAGCGACAGCGACGGCACGCCGAGGTGGCCGTAGAAGCCGACGTGGTCGGAGCCGCCGCCGAGGGCGCGCACCTCGGGCTCGCCGCCGCCGCTCCACTGCTCGTACACGCTGCCGGCGTCCGGCACCGGCGAGGCCACGTCGCGGCTGGCGGCGATGACCAGCGGCGCCAGCGACGGCGCCGCCGAGGCGCCGAAGCGCGGCCCCATCGCCGCCATGTCGAGGTTGAGGTAGGCGACGGCGCCCTCCGCCAGCTCGGCGGCGTGCGCCTCCACCCACTCGACCGAGCCCTGGATGCCCTGCTCCTCGGCCGCCCAGTGGGCGAAGCGCAGGGTGCGGTCCGGGCGGCGGCCGTCGCGCGCCGCGGCGGCGAAGGCACGGGCGGCTTCCAGCACCACGATCGAGCCGGCGTTGGGGTCGCCGGCGCCGAACGACCACGCGTCGTGGTGGCATCCGACGATCACCGCTTCCTCCGGCAGCCGCTCCCCCGGCAGCGTGCCGACGACGTTGTAGGTGCGCACCAGGCGGCGCTCCTGCTCGACCGCGAGGTGCACGCGCAGGCCTGGGCCACCGGTGAGACGGTAGTTGAACGGCAGGCCGCCCTGCCACTCGGCGGGCACCGGCGGGCCCTCCATGCGGGAGAGGATCTCCCGCGCGCCGGCCCAGCCCACCGGCTGCACGGGGATGGTCGGGAAGTCCACCGCGGCGGGGTCGAGGCGGCCGTCCTCGGTGTCGGGCGGCGACGTGGCGGCGACGAACGGCGTCAGCGGGTCGCCGGGGTACGGCAGGGTGAGCAGCGACCCGCGCTGGATGGTGCTGCCGTTGGCCCAGCCGCCCTCCGGCCACATCAGGCCGCGCACGTAGCCGTAGTCCTCCGGGTCGAGGTAGAGGACGAGCCCGGCGGCGCCGGCCTCGGCGGCGAACTTCTCCTTGTAGCCGCGGAAGTTGCCGCCGTAGCGCGCGACGACGATCTTGCCGGCGACGTCGACGCCGAGCTGGGCGAGGAGGGCGAAGTCCTGCTTGGTGGCCTGGTTCGCGTACACCACCTCGGCGGTGACCTCGCCTGAGCCGCTGTAGGCGTTCCAGCCGGGGCCGAGCTCCGGGTGGCTGCTGTAGGGGTCGCCGGCAACGGCGTCCTCCTGCAGGTCGAGCTCGACGCGCTCCGGTGCCACCACCGCCACCTCGGCGGCGACCAGGTGCGGCAGGTAGAGCCACAGTTCTTGCGTCTCGACCTCGAGGCCCATGGCGGCCATCGCGCGGGCGAGGGCCTCGACGACGGCGAGGTCGCCCGCGCTGCCGGCGACGTGGGGGCGGCTCGACAGCAGGTCGTGCCAGGCGCGCAGGCGCTGCGGATCGACGGTGGCGCGGAGGGACTGCTCGTACGCGAGGTGGGCGGCGCGGCGCTCGGGACGGAAGCCGGCGAGACCACTGTCTGCGGCGGCCGCGTCCGGCTCCTCCGCCGTCCCCGGCACGGCCGCCAGAACGGCGGTCAGCAAGAGGGCGGAGACGCGGCGGCGGGACGGCGGCATCAGGCGGCGCAGTCTACCAGGGGCGGGAGTGCCGGGGACGGCGGGGGCGTGGGGCTCCTGGCCGGGGGACGCTCCGCTTCAGTCGGACTATGGCGGTCAGCGCTCCGCTCTTCATGGAGCGCACGCCACCGCTCTCGCGTACGTCGTGGGCTTGCGCTGTGCGCTC
>CAZLBJ010000225.1:0-4100 GCA_964557755.1 uncultured Thermoanaerobaculia bacterium | reverse complement strand
CCCCGCCTCCCCCGGCGGCAGCGGCCGCACCTCCACCTCCACCTGGTCGAGCGGCAGCGAGTGGGCGAGCGGCACCAGCTCGCCGGTGCGCTTGGCGCCCTGGATGCCGGCCAGGCGGGCGACCACGAAGGCGTCGCCCTTGGGCAGCTCGGCGAGGCGGGCGACGGTCGCGGCGGTGAGCCGCACACGGCAGGAGGCGGCGGCGACGCGGCGCGTCACCGGCTTGCCGGAGACGTCCACCATGTGCGCGCCGCCGCCGGCGTCGAGGTGGCTGAAACGGGGCTCTTCGGGAGGGTCGGGACTGGGCGCAGGACGCTGCTCGCGGTCGGCCATGGGGGCGATTCTAAGCGCCGGGGCGCGTGCTAGCATCCGCGCCGTTGACCTCCCTGGCCGTCATCATCCCCACCCTCGACGAGGAGGACGCCCTGCAGCGCCACCTGGCGGCCGCCGCCGCCGAGGCGGACCGCGTGGTGGTCAGCGACGGCGGCAGCCGCGACGCCAGCGTCGAGGTGGCGCGGCGGGCGGGGGCGGCGGTCGTGACGGGACCGGCGGGGCGCGGCGGCCAGCTCAACCGCGGTGCCGCCGCCGCCGGCGACGCCGACGTGCTGCTCTTCCTGCACGCCGACACGCGGCTGCCGGCGGGGGCCGGCGGGCGGGTGCGGCGGGCAATC
The DNA here is from genome assembly GCA_964557755.1 of uncultured Thermoanaerobaculia bacterium. Lineage (GTDB taxonomy): Bacteria > Acidobacteriota > Thermoanaerobaculia > Multivoradales > JBCCEF01 > CAZLBJ01. The sequence goes on along the minus strand of CAZLBJ010000225.1, from coordinate 3,429 downwards.
GAGGCCGGCGCCGCCGGCGGCGGGTTCTCCGCCCGTTTCGACGACGACGGCGCCTGGATGCGCCTCGGCTCCCGCCTGGTCGAGCTGCGCACCCGCCTGACCCGCCTGCCGCTGGGCGACCAGGCGCAGTTCGTGCGCCGCGACGTCTTCGCCGCCCTCGGCGGCTTCCGCGACTGGCCGATCCTCGAGGACCTCGACTTCATGCACCGCTTGAAGGCCCACGCGCGGCGCCGCGGCGGCCTGGCGCTGCTGCGGCCGCCGGTCGTCACCTCGGCGCGCCGCTACCGCGAGGACGGCATCGCGGGCACGGTGGCGCGCAACTGGTGGATCTGGACGCTCTACCTGCTCGGCGCCTCGCCGCACCGGCTGGCGCGCCTCTACCCGCCGCGCAGCCGCTCCGCCGACCAGACAAAGACCGTCCAGCAAAAAGCCGCCCAGAAAAAGTGAAGCCCCGCGGCGCGGCGGCCCCGGCAACGGCTGCCGGTGGCGCCTCGGCCGCAGGGCATCGGCCCCGGACGGAGGCCGGGATCCGCCCCCCGGCGGATCCGGCGAGTGGATGCCTCGAAGGCTAGTTCAGGGAGTCCTTGAGGTCCTTGGCCGGCTTGAAGCGGGCGTTCTTCGAAGCCGGGATCTTGATCGAGGCGCCGGTGGCCGGGTTGCGGCCGGTGCGGGCGGCGCGCTCGCTCACCGAGAAGCTGCCGAAGCCGGAGACCTGCACCCGCTCGCCGTCCTTCAGGTAGTTGCCGATCGCCGCGAAGACGGCGTCGATGGCGTCGCTCGCCTGCTTCTTCGTCAGGTTCACACTATTGGCGACGTGATCCGCGATATCAGACTTGCCAGCCATTTACTCTCCTCCTTCAGTCTCGTTTCAGGGGATGACTCGGTCTCAAAAGCCTGAGCTTGGTCAACCGGGGTCGGATGCGACGACGATACGGTCATCGGATGCGCCCTGTCAACCGGGGCGGCCTTCGAATCCCCTTGTCAGACGGGCGTTTTCGCCGTAGCTCATAGGCGCGAATGAAGATGCACGACATCGCCGGGTCAGCGGCGGCGCAGCACGCTGACGGTGAAACCGTCGTGGTCGCCGGCCGGCAGGAGGCGCCACAGGCCGGGAGCGGCGACCGCGGCGTCGAGCGGCGCCGGCAGCGCGGCGGCCAGGTCGAGCGGCGCGAAGTCCCGGTGATCATGGAGGAAACGGGCCGCCACGTCGTCGTTCTCCTCGGCCTCGAGCGAGCAGGTGATGGCCACCAGCAGGCCGCCCGGAGCCACCGCGCCGGCGGCGCCGGCGAGCAGCGCCGCCCCCTGCCCGGCGAGGCGGCCGACCTCTTCCTCGCTGATCCGCCACTTAATCTCGGGGTGCTTGCGCAGGGTGCCGGTGCCCGAGCAAGGCAGGTCGCCGACGACGCGGTCGAAGGCGGCGGCGAGGGGCGGGCGGGCGGCGTCGGCGGCGAGCAGCGGGTGGCGGCGGCGCAGGCGCCGCAGGTTGGCGGCGACGACGCCGAGCCGCCCGAGGTCGAGGTCGGCCATCCCCGGCGCCCCCGACGGCTCCCAGGCGGCGAGGGCGAACGACTTGCCGCCGGGCGCCGCGGCGGCGTCGAGCACCCGCTCGCCGGGGCGCGGCGGAGGCAGCAGGGCGGCCGCCTGGCTGGCCTCGTCCTGGACGTAGAAGTCGCCGTCGGCGAACGCGTCGCTGGCGAAGGGATCGCCGCGGCGCACCACCAGGCCGAGCAGCGACAGCGCCGACGGCTCGACCTCGACGCCGGCGTCGATCAGCCGCTCGGCCAGCAGCTCGCGGCCGCCGCGGTCGCGGAAGGCCAGCAGGTGGAGCGGCTTCGGCGTGTTGTCGACCGCCAGCAGCTCGCGGGTGCGCGCCTCGCCGAAGCGCGCCAGCCAGCGGCGCACCAGGAAGTCGGGGTGGGACGACTCGATGGCCAGCCGGCGCACCGGGTCGGCCTCCTCGACCGGCCAGGCGTCGAGGTGCGGGTCGCGGGCGATGCGCCGCAGCACCGCGTTGACGAACGAGGCGCCGCCGCGGTGGGTCAGCGAGCGGGCCTGCTCCACCGCCTCGTGGACGGCGGCGTGCGCCGGCACGCGGTCGAGGAAGAGGAGCTGGTAGACCGCCACCCGCAGCGGCGGCTTGAGCGCCGGCTCGATCTGCTCGAAGCGGCGGTGGCTGGCCTGGTCGACGACGTCGTCGAGGCGGCGCAGCCAGCGCAGGGTGCCGAACACCAGCTCGCTGAGCAGGCCGCGGTCGCGCTCGTCGAAGCGGCCGAGAGCGCCGGCGAGGAACGAGTCGACCGGCGCGCGGCTGGCGAGGGTGCGCTCCACCACCCAGGCGGCGGCGCCGCGCACGTCCTCCTGCGGCGAGTGCCGCGCCGTGCGCCTGCCCTGCGGGCGTTTCCTCGTCAAGCGAAGCGGTCGCCGACGCGGAGCCTCTCGCCGTTGGCGAAGTCCGAGGCGCGGAGCTTGCTCTTGCCCGGCCGCTGCAGCTCGTCGATGCCGAAGATGGTGTTGTTGCCGCAGAGCACGGCGATGCGCCCCTGGCGCAGGCCGAGCACGGTGCCGGTGACGCCGATCGGCGCGCTCTCCCAGGTCATCGGCACGCCCCACACGAGCTTCACCGGCCGGCCGCGGAAGTGGGCCTTCATGCCGGGCCACGGGGTGTAGGCGCGCAGCCGATTGTAGATCTCCTCCGACTCGAGCGCCCAGTTGACCTTGCCGTCGGACGTCGCGATGCGCCCCGCGTAGCTCGCCGACTCCTCGCGCTGCTTGCGCTCCTTGGCCTCGCCCTTCTCTAGCTTGTCGAGGGTCTCGACCATCAGCTCCGCACCGAGCTCCGACAGCTTCTCGGCGAGCTCGCCGGCGCTCCAGTAGGAGCGCACCTTGAGCTCCTCCTGACCGAGGATGGGGCCGGCGTCGAGCTCCTCGACCATGCGCATGGCGGTGACGCCGGTCTTCTTCTCGCCCTCGATCAGCGCCGCCTGGATCGGCGAGGCGCCGCGGTACTTGGGCAGCAGCGAGGCGTGCAGGTTGACGCAGCCGTGCGCCGGCAGCTCGAGCAGCGCGGCGGGGAAGATCTGGCCGAAGGCGACGACCACGGCGACGTCGGGCGCCAGCTCGCGCAGCCGCGCCAGGAACGCCTCGTCCTTGACCGACTCCGGCTGCGCCAGCTCGACGCCGTGCGCCTCGGCCCAGGCCGCCACCGGCGGCTGCTGCGCCTCCTGGCCGCGCCCGGCCGGCCGCGGCGGCTGGCTGACCACCAGCGCCGGCGTCCGCCCCGCCGCGGCGAGGGCGTCGAGCGTCGGCAACGCGAACTCCGGCGTGCCGAAGAAGACGATCGTCTCCAGGCCCTGCTTCTTCGTGCTGCCGCTGCTTGACTTGCTCTTCGCGGGCATGCCCTGATGGTAGCAGTTGCTAGGCGCCGCCGGC
>CAZLBJ010000224.1:0-9314 GCA_964557755.1 uncultured Thermoanaerobaculia bacterium | reverse complement strand
GCGCGCGCCGCCGCCTGGCGGCACCTGCTGGCGCGCGCCCTGGGGCAGGCCGGCGACGACGCCGCCGCCACGGCGCAGGTGCGCGCCGCCGCCGCCGCGGTCGAGGCCCTGCGCGGCGGCCTGCGCCACCCCGAGCTGCGCCAGAGCCTGCTCGCCGACCGGCGCTCCTACGCCGAGCTGTGGATCGACCTGCTGCTCGCCGACGCTGCGTCCCCCGCCGCCGCGGCCGCCGCGCTGGAGGTGAGCGAGACGGCGCGCGACCGCGCGCTGGCGGAGGCGTTGAGCACGCCTGCGGGCGCTCCACCGCCGCCTGCCGCAGAGGCCCGGCTGCGGAGGCTGGAGCGGGACCTGGCGGCGCCGTGGGCACCGGCGGCCGGAGGCACGGACGGCCGCCGCGGGCGCGGCGACGGCGACGCGGACGCGCTGCTCTGGCAGTGGCACGCCGTGGCCTCCGGGACGGGTGCCGCGGCCGGCGGCGGCGCCGGCCTCGCCCCTCCCTCCGCCCCGCTGGCCTGGCGGGTGGCGCAGGCGCTGGCGCTCGACGGCCGCGTCGTCCTCGTCTACTGGCTCGGCGAGGCGCGGGGCTGGGTGTGGTGCGTGGGCGAGGCCGGCTGGCAGGTGCGTCCACTGCCGCCGCGCGGCGAGGTGGAGGGGGTGGTCCGCCGCCTCCACGGCTCCCTGGCCCGGGGGCCGTCGCGCTTCGCGGAGCTGCAGCTCGAGGCCGACGCGCGAAGGTTGAGCGAGGTGCTGCTGGCGCCGGTCGCCGACGCCCTGGTGCCGGCGGGTACGCTGGTGGTGGTGACCGACGGCGTCCTCCAGGGCCTGCCCTTCGCCCTGCTGCCGGACCCGCGCCGGCCGCGCCGCCCGCTGGTGGAGGACCAGGCGCTCGTGGTGGTGCCATCGCTGGCGGTGGCGCACCGCCTGCTCCGCCGCGCCGCCGCGGCGCCGCCGCGGCAGGGCGTCCTGCTGCTCGCCGACCCGCTGCCCGCCGCCGGCGCCGGCGCGGCGGGCGTCCCGCTCGCGCTCCTGCCGCCCCTGCCCGGGGCGCGCCGCGAGGCGGCGGCGCTCGCCGCCCTGGCCGCTGCCGGCGGTGCCACGCCGTTGCGTGCCTTCACCGGCCCGGAGCTGCGGCGGGGGCTCTTCGCCGGCGGCGCGCCGGCCTTGCAACGGCCCGGGGGCTGGCACCTCGTCCAGGTCGCCACCCACGCCCTGGCGGTGCCGCGCCGGCCCTGGCTCTCCGGCCTCGTGCTGTCCGGGACCGGCGGCTACCTGCCGGCCTACGAGGTGGCCGGTCTGCCGCTGCACACCGACCTGGCGGTGCTCTCCGCGTGCAGCACGGCGGGCGGCGGCGGCGAGCCGGCGACGGCCGTGATGGGCCTGGTCCGCGCCTTCCTGCTGGCCGGCGCCGACCGCGCCGTGGCCAGCCTGTGGGACGTCGACGACGAGGCCACGGCCGTGCTCATGGAGGGCTTCCATCGCGCGCTGCTGGTGGACCGCCTGGCGCCGGAGGCGGCGCTCGCCCGCGCGCAGGCGGCGATGGCGCGCGATGAGCGCTGGTCGTCGCCCACCCACTGGGCGGCCTTCGTGCTGGTGGGGGCGCCCTGTTGAAACCGTGCCCCCGGACGCGACGGGAGCGGCGGGGCGGGTCTGAACACGGCGGGTCGCAGCGGGTCTCCCACGGGGGGCGGCGGCTGCGGCCCGTGGAGCGACGACGAAGCGGAGACGACGATGACGACGAAGGTGCGACCGGGGCAGAGGCGGCCGATGCCGGCCGCCGACCTCCTCCTCGAAGGGCGGGTGGCGGCCGAGCTCGGCCTCGCCGCCGGCGGTGACCGCGGCCTGGCGCTCGAGCTGGCGCTGGGCCCCACCGAGACGGCGGGCTGGATCCCGCTGCCACCGGCGGTGCGCCGGCCGCTCCCGGGCGCCCTCGCGGGCCGCGACCCCGAGCCGCGCGGCGAAGGGGGACGCGGGTGGTGAGCGAGGCGCCGGCCCTGCGCGCCCTCCTGGTGGGCATCGACCACTACCCGGCGAGCCCGGCGGCGGGCGGCGTCCACCTGCCGGTGCTGCGCGGCGCCGTCCACGACGTCACCACCATGGAGCGCTACCTGCGGCAGCGGCTCGGCGTGCCGGCGGAGCGGGTGCGGACGCTCGTCTCGCCGGCGCCGGACGGCCCCGCGGCCGGCGCCGCCGGCGGCGAGCCGCCGACCCTCGACCGCCTCCTCGCCGCCCTGGCGCGCCTGTGCGACGAAGCGCGTCCCGGCGAGCAGGTGCTGATCCAGTTCTCCGGCCACGGCACCCGCCTGCGCACCGCCTTCCCGGAGCTCAAGGGAGGGGAGCACGGCTTCGACGAGGCGCTGGTGCCGTGCGACGGCGCCGCGCCGGAGGCGCCGTTGCTGCTCGACGTCCACCTCGCGCTCGTCCTCTGGCGGCTGGCGGAGCGCGGCGCCGTCACCACCCTGGTGCTCGACTGCTGCCACTCGGGGGGGCTGGTGCGCCAGGCGCCTGGGGTCGGCGTGCGCTGCGCGGAAGCTCTGGTGGGCGCGCGGCGCCCGCTCGCCGCGGGCCCGTTCGAGCGTGCCGACCTGGCCGCCGCCTGGGAGCGCTGGCGGCCGGCCGCCGAGTCCCCGCTGCGCCACTGGGGCGAGGCGACCGGCTGGCTGCCGGCGCCGCGCCGCTACGTGCTGCTCGCCGCCTGCCTGGCCGCCGAGTCGGCGCACGAGATGCCGGCGGGCGACGGCCGCCACCACGGCGCCCTCACCCGTTTCCTGCTCGCCGCGCTGGCCCATCCCCACCCCGGCCTCACCTGGGAGGGGCTGGCGGGCCAGGTGCGGGCGGCGGTGCAGGGGGAGTTCCGCGACCAGCACCCGCACGCCGAAGGGGAGGTGGGGCGGCGGGTCTTCGGCGGCGAGCTGCCGCGGCCGCGGCCGGCCGTCGACGTGCTGGAGGTGACGGACGGCGGACGGCGGCTGCGCCTCGGCGCCGGCCGCGCCCACGGGCTGGCGGTGGGCTCCCGCCTCGCCGTCCACCGGCCGCTGGCCGACGACCCGGAGGACGGCGGCGAGCGGCTGTGCGTCGTCGAGGTGGTGGCGGAGGCGGGCCCGGCCGAGTCGTGGGCGGAGGTGGTGCACCAGGCGCCGCGGCCCGCCGCACACCGCGTCGAGACGCCGCCGCGGGTGGCGGCGGGAGCACGCGCGGTGCTGTTGGAGGTGGCCGGCCTCGACCTCGCTTCGGTGGTCGGCACCCGCGTCCGCGGCGACGGCGATAGCGGCGGCGACGCCAGCCTGCCTCCCGAGGTCGCCGCCCGCCTGCGCGAGACGGTGGCGGCGCGCGGCGGTGGCTGGCTGCGCTGGTGTTCCGGCGGCGACGTGCCGCACTTCCAGGTGGCCGTGGACCACGACGGCGGGTTCCGGGTGCGCGACCGCGGCGGCGCCGTGCTGCCGCTGCGGCCGGCCCTGGCGGCCGACGCCGGCCACGTCGAGCGGCTGGTCGAGCGCCTGGCCCACCTGGCGCGTTTCCGCAACGTCGAGACCCTGCGCAACGAGGACGCCGGCTCCTACCTCGCCGGCCGGCTCGCGCTGGAGCTGCTCACCGAGGGGCCGCCCGCGGCCGGCGATCCCACCTTCCACGTCGGGGAGTCCGTGACCCTGCTCCTGCGCAATCGCTCGCGCTACCGCCTCCACGCCGCGGTGCTCGACCTGCGGCCCGACTGGGGCATCCGGCAGGTGCTTCCGGGCCTGGCGGGCGGCCGCAACCACGCGCTGGAGCCGTGGACCGAGGAGAGGTTCACCATCCGCGCCGACCTGCCGCCGGGGATCGACCGCGGCCGTGACGTGCTGAAGCTGATGGCGGCGCTGGAGGACACCCGCTTCCGCTGGCTCGAGCTGCCGCCCCTGGACCGTCCCTCGACGCCGCGCGGCGACGCCTGCGCCTCGCCGCTCGAGCGGCTCTTCGCCGCCTTGGCGGCCGACGCCGGGCTGCTGCGCGACTTCGAGCCGGCGGCGTGCGCGGCCGAGGAGTGGGCGACCGCCCAGGCGGCGGCATGGGTGGTGCGCGGAGGCGGCGGGGACGGGGGATGATAGAGTACGCCGGAATGCCGGCGTGACGGGTCCCCCCGCGCCGGGCTACGTAGACCGCACTCCCCACTCGAAGGCCCGCCCACGATCCGCCGCGGCGCCCTCGTCCGAACCAAGAGGAAACGACCCATGAATCCCAAGAAGTCTCTCGTCCTGTGCAGTGTCTTCATGCTCCTGTTCGGCCTGGCGTCGACCGCCTGCGCCCAGCAGGAGGGCGAGGAGCCGGAGGCGGCCGCCGAGGGCGAGACGGCCGCGGCCGGCGAAGGCTCCGACCGCGAGAAGGCGAGCTACGCCATCGGCCTCAACATGGGCCGCAACTTCTCGAGCCAGGAGGTCGACGTCGACCTCGACGCGCTCATCGCCGGCCTGCGCGCCGGCGTCTCCGAAGCCGACCCCGCCTACACCGACGAGGAGCTGCAAGCGGCGATGCAAGCCTTCCAGCAGCAGGTGATGGCCGAGCAGGAGGCGCGGCGCGCGCAGCAGGCCACCGAGAACGTCGCCGCCGGCGAGGCTTTCCTCACCGAGAACGCGGCGCGCGAGGGCGTGCAGGTGACCGAGAGCGGCCTCCACTTCGAGGTCGTCGAGCCTGGCACCGGCGAGTCGCCGAGCGCCGAGGACTCGGTGCAGGTCCACTACAAGGGCACGCTGATCGACGGCACGGAGTTCGACAGCTCCTACGAGCGCGGCCAGCCCGCCACCTTCCCGCTGGCCGGGGTCGTCGCCGGCTTCCGCGAGGGCATCCAGATGATGCAGGTGGGCGGCAAGTACAAGCTCTACATCCCGCCCGCCCTCGGCTACGGCGAGCGCGGCGCCGGCACCGAGATCCCGCCCAACTCGACGCTGGTCTTCGAGATCGAGCTGCTCGACGTCAACCCGGCCGCGGCAACCCCGCCGCAGGGCCAGGGTCAGGGCCAGGGCGCGCAGCCGCAGGGCGGCCAGGGCGGCGGCAACTGAGCCGTCCCCGCGCCGGCGGGGGAGCACCGGGCGGGGAGAGGGATAGGGTCGGCGTCATGCGCGACGACCTGTTCCTCTCCCTGACCCCGGAGCGGGTGCTCGACGCGGTGGAGGCCGCCGGGCTGGAGACCAACCCGGTGTGCTACCCGCTCAACTCGTTCGAGAACCGCGTCTACGAGGTCGAGCTCGCCGACCGTACCCGCATCGTCGCCAAGTTCTACCGTCCCGGGCGGTGGAGCGCGGAGCAGATCCTGGAGGAGCACCAGTTCCTCGCCGACCTCGAGGCGGCGGAGGTGCCGGTGTGCCCGGTGCGCAGCTTCCCGGACGGCACCACCCTCAAGCAGCAGGGCCGGATCTGGTACTCGCTCGCCGAGCGCCGCGGCGGCCGCGCTCCCGACGAGCTCTCCGACGACGGCGCCGAGCGGCTCGGCATGCTGGTCGGCCGCCTGCACACCGTCGCGGTGGGGCGGCCGGCACCGCACCGCGTGCGCCTCGACGCAGACACCTTCGTACGCGCCAACCTCGCCTGGCTGCGCGAGCACGGCACGGTGGCCGAGCACGTCGCCGGCCGCTACTTCGCCGCCGCCGAGGCGATCGCCGACCTCACCGACCGTCTCTTCGCCGAGATCGGACCCGACCTCCACCGCGTGCACGGCGACCTCCACCTGGGCAACGTCCTCGACCGCGGCGGCGTCCTCAACGTCCTCGACTTCGACGACATGGCCACCGGGCCGGCGGTGCAGGACGTGTGGCTGGCGCTGCCGGGGCGCGACGCCTACGCGCGGCGCCAGCGCGAGCGCTTCCTCGAGGGCTACGAGCGCTTCCGCCTCTTCGACCGCCGGCAGCTCCGCCTCGTCGAGCCGCTGCGCGCCCTGCGCCTGGTGCACTTCGCCACCTGGCTGGCGCGTCGCTGGCACGACCCGATCTTCCCCGCCACCTGGCCCCAGTTCGGCTCCGTCGCCTACTGGGAGGCCGAGGCCGACGCCCTCGAGGAGCAGCTCCGTCTGATCCGGGCCGACGCCGACCCCGCCGCCCAGCGGCAGCTCGACGCGGAGGCGGAGGAGCTCTCCAACAAGGACTACTTCTGGGACTGGGAGGGCGACTGACGGCCCCGGCGGGGGGCCGCCGCCCAGGGGACGTTCGCGCTGGTCGGACTCCGACGGGCGGGCGCTCTCTCTTCGAGAAGGCGCGCCACCGGCCAGCCCTCCGCACCGCCCTTCCATGCGCCTTCTCGGAGCCCCTGGGCGGCGGCCCCCCGCCGGGGCTCACCGCTAGGGGGTTTCGGGGATCGACACCTTCGCCGTGCCGCGGAACTCGGCGTGCTCGCCGAGCTCGAAGTGGACGTGGCCGGTGGCGGCGACGCCGGGCTTGACGCCCGGCGCGAGGGCCGACACCGCGACCTTGCAGGGGATGCGGCCGCCCGCCGGGATGTTGGCGCCGGCGGTCAGCGTCAGCCGCGTCGCCCACACCGGCGCCTGCTTCGACTCCCAGCCGAGCTCGAGGCCGACGGCGGTGATCGACGCGTCGCCGAGGATGCGCAGCGCCAGCGGCATCGCCACGAAGCCCACCGGCGCCCGCGGCTCGACCTCGAAGACGTAGGTGCGCGCGGCCACCTGGCGGGCGCCCAGCACCTCGTAGCCCTCGTCCTCGGCGAGCCGGTGCATGTACTCGCTCTGCAGCGCCTGCAGGCGCTCCGGCTGCACCCTGCGGCCGGCGTGGCCGAGCGCGTGCGCGCCATTCTCGCCAATGCTGAAACCGAACGGTCGGTAGGTTTGCAGCGACGGCTCGAAGAACGGGTCTTCGCGGTGGCGCGCCAGGCGCAGCGAGCCGTCCTCCTCGACCACCACGCAGGCGGGGGAGGTGCGGCCGTTGAAGCGGCTGGCGATGGCCTCGCAGTAGGCGCCCGCGTGGCGCACCAGCAGCGGGTCGCCCTCGGCGACGCCGTCGAGGTTCGTGGCCGGCAGCAGCACGTCGCCGGCGAAGCACAGCGGGCCGGCGAGCGCGTCGGGACCCTCCTGCGGCAGCGGCCGCCCGCAGCCGTCGACCACCTCGTGCTCCCAGCGCGCCACCGTGTGCTTGACGAGCTGGTCGGTGCCGACGTCGACCACCGCCCAGCGGCGGCCGCGCGCCTCCTTGAGCGACACCACGCGGGTGAGCAGCGCGAAGCTGTCGCCGACCAGCGAGTTGCCGGGCTCGACCTCGTAGCGCAGGTCGTCGCGCAGGCGGCCGGCGAGGTGGCCGGCGAGGGCGTCGATGGCCGGGAACTCCTGGCCGGTCTGGTGGGGCAGCCCGAGGCCGCCGCCGAGGTTGACCGCCTCCAGCGGGTGGATCGTCTCGGCGAGGGCGAGGTCGACCAGCGCGTGCAGGAAGTCGAGGCCGGCGGCGAAGGTGTCGAGGTTGTCCATCATCGTGCCGACGTGGACGTGGAAACCGGAGACCGGCAGCGGCGTCTCGGCGAGCAGGGCGAGGACGCGCTCCGAGGGGATGCCGAACTGGCTGCTGGCGGCGCCGTGGGCGGTGTAGCGCTGGAGATCGCGCTTCTCCTTGTAGCCGGGCAGCGCACCGGGGTTGACGCGCACGAAGAGCTGGCCGGCGAACGGCTCGCGGCCGTCGAGCACCTGCTCGAGCGCGGCGAAGGCGCCCTCCGAGTCGGCGACCACGGTGCCGCCCCGGCGCAGCAGCCAGGCGGCGAGGCGCAGGTCCATCGCCGGCGTGTTGTAGCTGATGCGGCCGAGCGGCACGCCGGCGGCGAGGGCGGCCTGCACCTCCGGCCGCGACGCGCAGTCGGCGCCGCCGCCCCAGCGCGCCAGCGCCTCGAGCACCAGCGGCGACGGGTTGGCCTTGACGGGGTAGCGCACGTTGCCCGGCTCGCGCACCAGCCGGACGTAGCTCTCGAAGTTGCGCCACAGGGTGGCGGGGTGGTGGAGGTACAGCGGCGAGCCCCAGCGCTCGGCGAGGGCGAGCAGGTCGAGCTGCCGCGACCAGGTCTCCATCGGGCGGGTGGCGGGGGCACGGCGGCGGCGCGGCGGGGCGGCGGGCTTCGACTGCGTGTTCTTCGGCTCGAGAACGGTCATGGTCCTCCCTTTCCTTGACGTGGAAAAGAAACGTTTGACGGCTGGAAACGACCGCGGAACGCGTAAATATCTACATCAGAAAGGCATTCAATGACAACCGCACAATTACGTAGATTCCGGGGTCCGAAAGGACGGGCCGGTGGGGGGATCAAACTACGCCCGCCGGCGGGGCGCGCGGCGGGGGGGCGGCGTCAGCCGAGGGTGCCGGAGCCGGCGAGGAGGTCGCGGTAGCGCGGGTAGCGGCGCAGGAAGGTGTGCACGTAGGGGCAGGTGGGCCGCACGGTCAGGCCCTGCTCGCGGGCATAGTCGAAGCCGGCGCGCACCACCTCGGCGGCGAGCCCCCGGCCGCGCAGGGCCGGCGTCGTCCACGTCGAGTAGAAGTCGAGCACGTCGCCCTCCCGCCGGTACGACAGCCGCGCCTCGCCGCCGCCCTCGACCTCGATCACGAAGCGGCCGGTGGCCGGGTCGTGGCGGACCTCGGCCTGGCGGGGGTCGCGGATCGTCGCGTCATCGGGCATCGCGGGATCTCCTGGTGGTTCAGCGGAGCTGCCGGCGCAGCCGACTCTACCCGAGGGTGGGGTGCAGGGAGCATGCCGCTTCCAGCCCACCGACGAGCCCTGAGCCTGTCGAAGGGCGGGGTCCGGCTGGCCTACGACTCCTCCTCCGGGTCCCGTCCGCCGCCGGCGCGGCGGATCAGGGTCTCGAACGCCTCCGCGAGGCGCGGCAGGTCGGCCGGAGTGGGGCCGGCGTCGAGGGTTTCGGTGATGGTGGAGAAAGGCTCGGCAAGGTCGGGGGGCAGCGAGCGGCGGCGGAGCTGCAGCAGTGCCGCCAACGGCCCAGGCTCGAGGAACCAGGGCAATTCGCCCGCGGTAACGGCGAGCTGGCCGGCGCCGGCCCACTTGCCGAGGGCGTAATAGCGCCGATCGACCGGACTGTCGCCTTTCAGGGGTGCCAGATGGCGATCAGCCTCGGCGGTGTGAGACGCCAACGTGAGGGCGGGTTGCCCGTGCTCCAGGCCATCCCGCACGCTGCCCGGACCTGCGAAGTAGGAGCCCACCGCCACCAGCTCCAGGCTGTCGATACGCGTCTCGCCAGAACCGCTGGAGGCGGTCGCTGCCGGGGCAGACCGAGCCCGCGTCCGAGCAGTCGCCCTCGAACCAGAGGGTGTGGGTGGCGCCGTCGCGGCGGGGCTCGACGCCCAGGACGAACGCCC
>CAZLBJ010000223.1:0-5669 GCA_964557755.1 uncultured Thermoanaerobaculia bacterium | reverse complement strand
GACTTCGGCGGCGGCACCTTCGACATCTCGATCCTCGAGGTGGGCGAGGGCGTGGTCGAGGTGAAGGCGACCAACGGCGACACCCACCTCGGCGGCGACAACGTCGACCAGAAGATCATCGACTGGCTGCTCGAGGAGTTCAAGAAGGACCAGGGCGTCGACCTGGCGCAGGACCCGATGGCCCTGCAGCGCCTCAAGGAGGCCGCGGAGAAGGCCAAGATCGAGCTCTCCAGCGCGCAGCAGACGGACATCAACCTGCCGTTCATCACCGCCGACGCCTCCGGGCCGAAGCACCTCAACATCAACCTCACGCGCTCGAAGCTCGAGCAGCTCATCGAGGACATCGTCAAGCGCTCGATGCCGCCGTGCGTGCGGGCGCTCAAGGACGCCGGCATCAGCGCCAAGGAGGTCGACGAGGTGGTGCTGGTGGGCGGCATGACGCGCATGCCGCTGATCCAGAAGATCGTCGCCGAGCTGTTCGAGAAGGAGCCCCACAAGGGCGTCAACCCGGACGAGGTGGTGGCGATCGGCGCCGCGGTGCAGGGCGGCGTGCTGGCCGGCGACGTCAAGGACCTGCTGCTGCTCGACGTGACGCCGTTGTCGCTCGGCATCGAGACGCTGGGCGGCGTCTTCACGCGGCTGATCGAGCGCAACACCACCATCCCGACGCGCAAGAGCGAGGTGTTCTCGACCGCCGCCGACAACCAGACGTCGGTCGAGGTGCACGTGCTGCAGGGCGAGCGGGAGATGGCCTCGGGCAACCGCACGCTCGGCCGCTTCCACCTCGTCGGCATCCCGTCGGCGCCGCGCGGCATGCCGCAGGTCGAGGTCACGTTCGACATCGACGCCAACGGCATCGTCAACGTGTCGGCGAAGGACCTCGGCACCGGCAAGGAGCAGAAGATCACCATCAGCGCCTCGTCCGGACTGTCCGACAACGAGATCGACTCGATGGTCGAGGACGCCGAGTCGCACGCCGCCGAGGACAAGGAGCGCCGCAAGGCGGTGGAGACGCGCAACACCCTCGACAGCCTCGTCTACCAGACGCAGAAGATCTACGACGAGAACAAGGAGAAGCTCTCCGCCGAGGTCAAGGGCCAGGTCGAAAGCGCGCTCGGCGACGCCCGCAAGGCGCTCGAGGGCGACGACGTGGCGGCCCTGGAGCAGGCGGTGACGCAGCTCCAGCAGGCCTCCCACAAGATGGCCGAGACGATGTACCAGTCCGGCCAGGCGGGCGGCGGCGGTGCGGCGGGAGGCGAGCCGGGCGGCGGTCCGCAGGCCGGCGGCGGCGAGGGCGGCGCCGGCGACGAGGAGGTCATCGACGCCGAGTACGTCGACGTCGAAAAGTGAGCCGGCTCCGGGGGGCGGGACGCGCGCCCCGCCCCCCCGGTGACGCTCCCTCGACGAGGAGGACGCGATGAGCGAACGGCGCAAGCCTGGACAGAAGTACCTGATGATCAGCGCCGTGGCGGAGCGCTTCGACATCCACCCGCAGACGCTGCGGCTGTACGAGCGCGAGGGCCTGATCACGCCGGCCCGCTCGGCGGGCAACACCCGTCTCTACGACGAGCGCTCGATCCGCCGCCTCGAGACCGTCCTCACCCTGACGCGCGACCTCGGCGTCAACCTCGCCGGCGTCGAGGTGATCCTCAACATGAAGGAGCAGCTCGAGGAGATGCAGCTCGAGCTCGACCGCCTGCTCGAGCGGGCGCGCCGCGATCTGCTCGACCGCGACGCTGCCGTCGAGCGCCGCCACGCCTTGGTGCGCATCGAGCGCCACCCGCCAGCCCGCCGCAGCAGCGGCTGATCAGAAGGTGCACACCAGGCCGGAGACGGCGCGGGTGACGCCGCCGTCGGCGTCGCCCACGAAGGCGATGCCGTAGCCCGCTTCGGTGAAGAAGGCGAAGTCGTCCCGCAGGTAGCTCTTGAACCCCACGGCACCGTGCAGGTAGCCGTCTCCCGGTGCGTCGAAGAAGGCGAAGTAGCCCGCCCGCGTATACCACACCACGGACTCGCCGGGGTTGAGGTCCCAGAGGGCGAAGGCCTGCCCCTGGAACGATTCGTGGAGCTCATCGAGCTCGCCCTGGCCGCTGAGCTCGACGCCCAGCTCGAGGTTGCGGGTGAGGTAGTGGCCGTAGCGGAAGCTGAGGTCGAGCATCCCTTCCTCGACGTCGGTGAAGGCGGCCGAGAACCCCATCTCGTGGTCGCCGGTGCGGGTCTGCGCCGAGGCGGCGGCCGGCAGCAGGGCCAGCGCCGCCGCGGTGCACAGCAGGAGCGTGGATCGTCGCATCGTGGTTCCCTCCGTCGAAGTCATTTCGAAAGTGCCGGACGTGCACCGTCCGGCGGTGACGGGGGAGACACGCGCCGCCGTGGTTTGTTGATCGCTGCGATGCGAAGGGGCACGCCGCCGGCGGTCTCGCCGGCCCGCGAAAGCGGTACACTCCCGGTGATGTGGAACCACGTGATGCGGGACCTGTCCCGCGCCCGGGCCACGTCGCCGGACGCCGGCGGCGGGGGCGCGTGCCCCGAGTGCGAGGGGCGGGGCTGGGTCGTCGCGGCCGATGGCGGCGCCGGCACGGCACGGCCCTGCGGCTGCCGCGAGCAGGGGCGGGAGGCGCGCCTGCTCGCCGCCGCCGGCATCCCGGAGCGCTACCGCCGCTGCACGCTCGCCCGCTTCAAGACCTCCAGCACCGACCCCGGCGCCCGCCGCCAGCTCCACGAGGCGGTGGCGGTGTCGCGGCGCTACGTGGAGGAGTTCGTGCAGCCGGGCGGCGGCTTCCGCGAGTCGGGCCTGCTCTACGTCGGCCCGCCGGGCGTCGGCAAGACCCACCTGGCGGTGGCGGTGCTGGGCGAGCTGATCGAGACCTACCGCCTGCGCGGCCGCTTCGTCGACTTCACGTCGCTGATCCACCAGATCCAGTCGACCTTCGACCCGGGCTCGCCGGAGTCGAAGCGACAGGTGCTCGACCCGGTGGTCGAGGCCGAGGTGCTGGTGCTCGACGAGCTGGGGGCGCAGAAGCCCACCGCCTGGGTCACCGACATCCTCTACCTGATCATCAACCGCCGCTACACCCGGCGGCTGCCGACCCTGTTCACCACCAACTACCGGCTCGACCCCGAGCAGCCCGCCGCTCCGGCGCGCCGTGGCCGCGGCGCCGACCCGCGCGGTCTCGACCGCGGCGCCGACCCGGCGACGGCGGCGGCGGGCGCCGGCGGCGGGCACCTCGACTCGCGCGTGCCGCCGATGCTGGTCAGCCGCCTGCACGAGATGGCGCACCCCATCGCGCTGACCGCGGTCGGCGACTACCGCAGCGAGGTCGGCGCCCACCGCCACCGCATCTCCACCTGAGCGCCGTCATTCCATCGGAGCCTCCATGACGACCTCCGCCCTCGACTGCCTCTCCCGCGGTCTCCACTCGGTGCGTGCCAACTGGGAGCTGGTGCCGCTGGTGATCCTCCAGCAGCTCGTGGTGCTGGTGCTGGTGGTGGCGTCGTTCGTCGCCCTGGTGGTGCCGTTCGGCTTCGGCACGGCGGCCTTCGCCGACCTCGCCGAGATGGACGTGACGCAGCTCGAGGGCTGGTTCGCCGAGCTGGCCGCCGACCTGCCGGCGCTGCTCGTGCCGCTGGTCGCGGGTCTGGTGGCGTCGCTGCTGGTGGGTCTTCTGGCCTTCGTGGTCTACTGCTGGTTCCAGGCCGGCATCGTCGCCGTGCTGGCGGCCGGCGACCGCCAGGCGCTGCCCGGGCCGCCGCGCGACAGCCGCCTGTTCCGAACCTTCGAGTGGCGCGCCTTCAGCGCCTGGGCCGGCCGCTACCTGTGGCGCTACTTCTGGTTCTTCAACCTCTACACGGTGGTCGTGCTGGCGATCGTCCTGGTGTGGACGCTGCTCGTCGTGCTGGCGGTGTGGGGCGGCGAGCGCTGGGGCAACGCGGCGATGGTGGGCATCGGCTGCGGCGGCTCGCTGCCGCTGGTCTTCGCGCTGCTCGTCACCATCGCCTGGTTCTGGCTGGCGCAGGCCGACCTGCCGCGCGAGGGCTCGAGCATCCGCCTCGCCTCGCGCCGCGCCCTCGACGTGCTGGGGCGCCGCTGGCCGGCGCTGCTGCTGCTCTTCGTGGTCTACTTCATCGCCGCCGTGGGACTCGGCCTCGGCTTCGCGCCGCTGAGCCTCGTGCTGCCGCAGCCGCTCGAGGACGGCGTCGCCGCTTTCTGCCTCGGGCAGCTCGTGCTGAGCGTGGTGCAGGCGGTGCTCAGCAGCGTCCTGGGTCTCGTCTTCCTGGCCGCCGGGGTGGCCCTGATGCGCAGCGAGGTGCCGGCGGCGCCGCCGCCTGTCGCCGCGCACCCGGCCGAAGGTGCCGGCCCGTGAGGAGCTGGCCGGCGCTCGTCCTCCTCGCCGCCGCCCTGGCGTCGGCCGCCGGCTGCGTGCGCCGCCCGGCGCCGACGACCCCCGCCGACGAGCTGCCGCCGCCGGCCGCGCCGCGCGAGGCGGAGCCCTACGAGCCTCCTGCCGCAACGGCCGAGGCCCCCGTCCCCGAGGTGGTGCTGCCGCTGCCGCCCGCCGCCGCGCCGGCGCCGCGGCCGCGCGGCCCGGTGCTGCTGCGGGTGGGCCTCGAGAGCGACCTGGCGCGCGTCGAGCTGCCGTGCTGCGAGCCCGGCGGCCGCGTCGAGGCGGCGGGGCAGGCGATGGCCCTCGACCGGCCGACCGCCGTCGAGCCGGGGGTGGCGCCGGGCAGCGGCGAGGTGCTGCGCCTGCAGGTGGCGGCGCTGCGCGACGACGAGCAGGCGGCGGAGCTGGCGGCGCGCCTCGCCCGCCGCTGGGGCTGGCCGGCCGACGCCCACTTCGACGCCGGCGTCGGCCTCTACCGGGTGCGCGCCGGCCGCTTCCGCCACCGCGAGGACGCCGAGGTGGCGCGCCGGCGGCTGGAGGCCGACGGCACCGCCGGCGCCTGGATCGTCGCCGAGGGGGAGCTCGCCGAGCCCGCCCTGCGCGTCGTGCGCGCCGGGAGCCAGCGCGCGGCGCGGCTGCCGGGCCGCTGGCTGCGCGTCGCCGGCGGCGAGCGCGGCGTCGCCTGGAAGGGCAAGCGCTACCGCGGCGACCTCTTGGTCTTCCTCAACCCGCGCGGCACCCTCAACGTGGTCAACGAGCTGCTGCTCGAGGACTATCTGCGCGGCGTGGTGCCGGCCGAGATGGGGCCGATCCAGTACGACCGCCTGGAGGCGCTCAAGGCGCAGGCGGTGGCCGCCCGCACCTACACGCTGCGCAACCTCGCCGGCTTCCGCGGCGAAGGCTACGACCTGTGCGCCACGCCGCGCTGCCAGGTCTACGCCGGCCGCGGCGCCGAGCACCCGCTCTCCGACCGCGCGGTGGCGGAGACCGCCGGGCAGGTGCTGGTGCACGGCGGCGAGCTGGTGGACGCCCGCTACAGCGCCACCTGCGGCGGCCACACCGAGGACGTGCGGGTGGTCTTCCCGCGCGAGGGCGCGGCGGCGGGCTACCTGCGCGGCGTGCCGTGCATCGAGGGCGGCGGCGCGGTGCTCGCCGGCGCCGGCCTCGAGGGCTCGCCGGTCCCGGCCGACCTGGTGCGCCGCCTGCTGCCGCCGCCTTCCGGCGCGCCGCCGGCGGCCGCCCTCGACGCCCGGCTGGCGGCGCTCGCGGGCCTCGCCGGGCTGCCGG
>CAZLBJ010000222.1:0-10996 GCA_964557755.1 uncultured Thermoanaerobaculia bacterium | reverse complement strand
TTCGGCTTCCGCGCGCCGCCACCGGCCTCGGACTTCGGCCGCTCTTGCCCTTGGCGCGCTCCAGACGTCCCAGTCCAGGAGCCCCGCCCCCGGCCCTCGCCGTTCGGCTCGGCCGGCCGGTTCGCGTGGACCGGATGGCCGGCACCGCGCCTTTCCCCCCTTTGCTGATCTGTTTTCTTTGCGCTGTCAGAGTTCGGGGTCGTGGCCCGTGATCTTCTGGAAGGCTTCGATGTAGCGCTCTCGGGTGCCCTGGACGACCTCGGGGGGCAGCTCGGGGGGTGGGGATTCGTGGTCCCAGCCGGATTCGTCGAGCCAGTTCCTGACGTACTGCTTGTCGTAGCTGGCGGGCTCGTTGCCGGGGACCCAGGTCTCGGTGTTCCAGTAGCGGGAGCTGTCGGGGGTGAGGACCTCGTCGATCAACAGCAGCTCGCCGGCGGCGAGGCCGAACTCGAACTTGGTATCGGCGAGGATCAGGCCGCACTCGGTGGCGTGGGCGGCGCCGCGGCGGTAGAGGTCGAGGGTGAGGCCGCGGAGGCGGGCGGCGAGGGCGTCACCGAGGGCGGCGGCCATGGCGGCGAAGGAGACGTTCTCGTCGTGGCCCGACTCGGCCTTGGTGGCGGGGGTGAACAGCGGCTCGGGGAGGCAGGCGGCGCGCTGCAGGCCGTCCGGCAGCGGGTGGCTGCAGGCGGCGCCGGTGCCGACGTACTCGCGGTAGGCGCTGCCCGCCAGGTAGCCCCGCGCCACGCACTCGAACGGCACCACCTCCGCTTTGCGCACCACCACCGAGCGGCCCCGGAGCTGCTCCCGGTGCGGCGCCAGCTCCGCCGGGAAGTCCTCCACCTCGGTCGCCAGCAGGTGGTTCGGCACCATGTCCGCCAGCTTCCCGAACCAGAAGCTCGACAGCTGCGTCAGCACCTTCCCCTTGTCCGGGATCGCCGGCCGCAGCACGTGGTCGTAGGCCGACAGGCGGTCGGTGGCGACCAGGAGCAGCGTCCCGCCGAGGTCATAGACGTCGCGGACCTTGCCGCGGTGGGGCGGGGGGAGGCCGGGGAGGTGGCTTTCGACCAAGGCGTCAGGCATGGCGTCGAGAATGGCTCGCGGCGCACTCCGCGTCAAGCGACGGCGGTCACCGCAGGTCGCCGATCACCGGCCGCGTGTCCTCCTCGGAGGCCAGCGTTCCCGCCATCGCGCGGTCCAGGGCCTCCATCAGGTCGACGGTGGTCACCGGCTCGATGTCCCGCGCGTCCCACGCCGCGCCGTCGACCACCTCGTAGACCGGCAGCTTCTCCAGGCCCTTGAGGTTCGCCCGCCCCAGGCTGCGCAGGCCGACCACCATCGGCCCGCCGGCGCCCGCGTCGTGGACCTGCACCGCCACGTAGCGGTGGTCGCCCAGCCGTGCCACGCCCAGCGTCGCCTCCGACATCTCCTCCGCCAGGGCGCGCACGAAGGGCTCCGTCGCCACCATGCCCTCGTTCACCAGGTGGCCGTTGCGGTTGATGTAGGCGTAGAAGCGCCGGCTCTCCTCGGCCTTCTCCACCAGGTCCACGTCGCGGTGGAGGAGCGGCGAGAAGAAGCGCTGCACCGTCGCCTCCGGGTACCCCAGGCTGACCAGCATGTTCTTGAGGTCGTCCATCTCGCGCAGCGCCTTGCCGGTGGTCAGCCGCGACAGCTCGATGACGCCGTGGCCGAAGAACTCGTAGCGCTCCGCCTCGCCGGGGCGCGCCACCGCGATCGGGATCAGGCGGTACTGGCTGAAGTTCAGCGCCAGCCGCATGCCGCGGTCGAACGGGAAGCCCTCCTCCAGCGCCTGGCGGTAGATGCGCTGCACGTGGACCGCCGTCACCAGCAGGCCCGAGGCCTGCCGCGCGGAGTAGAAGGCACCGTCGCCGAGGTACTTCTCGAGACGCAGGCGGCGCGCCTCCGCCACCCGGTGGACGCGGCGCTGCAGGCGGAACATCCTGCGGAAGGAGTCGTCCTGCTCGCCGGAGCCCATTCGCCGCAGCAGGGTGACGATCTCCGAGAAGTCGGTGATGTCGTAGATCAGCCCGAAGCGCGCCACCTGCGGGTCGACCACCCACGGCGCCAGGAAGTCCATCGGCCGGGTGGCCTGCGACAGCACCAGCTCCGACACCCCCAGCGCCCGTGCCGCGGCGCCACGGTGCACCAGCCGCTCGCCGAGGCCGGGGCGCGGCTCGAGCTTCGCCGGCACCACCATGCGGCGCAGCGCGTGCACCAGCTCGAACTCCTTGAGCTTGACCAGCAGGCCCTCCCACACCTCGACCTGCCGCGCGTCGGGGAGGCCGTCGGAGCGCTGCGCCGCCTGGTAGTCGTGGCGCAGCGACAGATAGCGCACGTAGCCGCGGCGCACCAGCAGGCCGCGCGGGTCGGCGGCGGCGGGCTCGCCGGCAGCACCCGCCGGCACCAGGTGGTCGACGGCGGCGCGCAGCTCGGGGTCGGCGTCGAGGCGGCGGCGGTGCCAGGCGTCGAGCGCCGCCAGCCGCTGGCGGAAGTCGCGCCCGTCGATCGACAGGTAGCCGCTGAAGTAGCCGCCGAGCTCGGCGAGGTCGTGGCTGACGTGGTCCTCGGTGAGCAGCAGGACGTTGTCCTTCAGGCGGGTGAGGAGGCGCGGGAAGAGCGTCTCCTCCGTCTCCTCGGTGTCTTCGGCGAGGTGGGTCACCACGTCGTAGGCGTCGGAGAAGACGCGGTCGAGGTAGCGGTCGAGCACCCGGTAGCGCACCGTGTCGCCGTGGCGGCGGCCGACCTCGAGGTCGAGGCGCAGCACGCGCCGCGGCGTCTCCTTGAGCGCGCGCGCGACGTCGAGCGAGTGGTGGAGCCAGAAGACGGCGGGGAAGTTGCGGCCGTAGCTCGACAGCGTGACGTTCTCGACGGCACGCATCAGCAGCGCGCGGTAGCGCTCCCAGCTCTGGGCGAGCGCCTGGCGGTCGGAGGGGCGGCGGCCGAGCACCGCCACCTGCACCGCCTCCTCGACCTCCAGGTGCTCCTCCAGCGCCTCGCGCAGCGCCTCGGTCTGCGGCGACAGCAGCACCGGAAAGCCGTGGATCGGGGTCGACTCCTCCTCCTCGAGGAAGATCGGCCGCGGCCACGGCAGGGTGCGGTTGACGTCGGGAAACAGCGCCTCGACTTCGTCGGCGGCCGGGCGCAGGAAGTTGAAGGGGCCGCGGAGCTGGTGCAGCGGGAAGATCGGTGCCATTTTACGGATAGCATATGCTGGAACGACGCATCCTTCGGCCGTAGCGCGATGGTCCCGGTCGTGCGGCCCCCGGCTTTTTTCCAGGAGACCCCGGCATGACGCAGCTCCCCTCCCTGTCCATCGCCTCGCCGCGCGAGGTCGGCACCGGCCCCGACGACGTGGTGCTCGCGGCCGTCTTCCGCGGCGGTTCCGCGGTCACCGACGGGCTGCCGGCGGCGGTGTCGCGGACGCTGGAACGGCTCGCCGGCCGCGCCGGGTGGCAGGGCCGGGAGGGGCAGCGGTTCGCCGCCGAGGCGGGCGAGGAGGGGCCGCAGGTCGAGCTCCACGGCCTCGGCCAGCCCGACGACTCCGGAGTGCGCAGGCTCGACTGCTGGCTGCGCGACGCCCTCGAGCTGGCGACCAAGAACCGGGCGGCGGCGGTGACCGTGCTGCTGCCCGACCATCCGTCGCTGCGCGAGGAGGGCGCCGCCGCCTGGCTCGGCCGCGCCCTGGTGCGCGCCGCCTACCGCTTCGACCGCTTCCAGTCGCCGAGCGACGGCTGCCACCGCGTCGGCGCCGTCCGCGTGGTGCCGCCGGCGGGCTCGCCGCTGGCCGGCGACGGCGGCGTCGCCTGGGCGGTGGCCGGCGGCGTCGCCCTCTGCCGCGACCTCGGCAACACGCCGGGCAACGAGGCGACGCCGCAGTGGATGGCCGAGCAGGCGGCGGAGCTCGCCGGCGGGCACGGCATGGAGGTCGAGGTGCTCGAGCGCGCCGAGCTCGAGGCGCGCGGCATGGGCGGCCTGCTCGCCGTCGGCGCCGGCTCGGAGAACGAGCCGCGCATGGTGCGCCTCGCCTGGGGGAGCCGCGGCCCGGCGGTGGCGCTGGTCGGCAAGGGCGTCACCTTCGACACCGGGGGCATCTCGATCAAGCCGGCCAAGGACATGGACGAGATGAAGTACGACAAGTGCGGCGCCTGCACGGTGCTCGGCGTCGCCCGCGCGGTGGCGGAGCTCGACCTGCCGGTGCGCCTGCGCGTCTACGTGCCGCTGGCCGAGAACATGCCCGACGGCCGTTCCTACCGCCCGGGCGACATCGTGCGCTGCTACAACGGCAAGACCGTGGAGATCCTCAACACCGACGCCGAGGGACGCATGATCCTCGCCGACGCCCTGGCCTGGGCGGCGGAGGAGGGGCCGGACGTGCTGCTCGAGTACTCGACCCTCACCGGCGCCTCGGTGGTCGCCCTGGGGCCGGACGCGGCCAGCCTCTACAGCCCGGACGACGAGCTCGCCGGCGGCCTGCTCGCCGCCGCCGAGCGCACCGGCGAGCGGCTGTGGCGCATGCCGCTGTGGCCGGAGTTCGTGGAGCGCATGAAGGGCAACCACGCCGACCTCAAGAACTCCGGCGCCCGCTGGGGCGGCGCCAACACCGCCGCCGCCTTCCTGTCTCAGTTCGTCGCGCCGCTCGGCCGCTGGGCCCACCTCGACATCGCCGGCGCCGCCTACGTCGGCCGCGACGCCGACGACGAGCCCGGCGCCACCGGCTACGGCGTCGCCCTCACCGTGGACGGGCTGTGCAGGCTGACGCGCTGCCCGCCGCCGCGGCCGGCCCGGCGGTCGGAACGGCGGCCGCGCCGCCGCTGCTGCGGGTCGACGGGCTGACCGTCGAGGTGGCCGCCGCCGGCGGCGCGCCGGTGCCGGTGGTGCGCGGCGCCTCGTTCGAGCTCGCCCGCGGCGAGATGACCGGCCTGGTGGGGGAGTCGGGATGCGGCAAGACGATGACCGCCCTGGCGCTGATGCGCCTGTTGCCGCCCGCCGCCCGCGTTGCCGCCGGCCGCGCCGTGCTCGCCGGCGAGGACCTGCTGGCGCTCGACGAGGCAACGATGCGCCGCCGCCGCGGCGGCCGTCTGGCGATGGTCTTCCAGGAACCGATGAGCGCGCTCAACCCCGTGTTCACCATCGGCTTCCAGGTCGCCGAGGCGGTCCGCGCCCACCGCCCGATGCGCCGCTCGGCGGCGCGGCTCGAGGCGGCGCGGCTGCTCGATCTGGTGGCGCTGCCGGCGGCGGCCTCGCGTCTCGGCGACTACCCGCACCAGCTCTCCGGCGGCCAGCGCCAGCGTGTGATGATCGCCATGGCGCTGGCCGGCGAGCCGGACCTGCTGCTCGCCGACGAGCCGACCACCGCCCTCGACGTCACCGTGCAGGCGGAGATCCTCGACCTGCTGGCACGCCTGCGCGGCGAGCTCGGCCTGGCGGTGCTGCTGATCACCCACGACCTCGCCGTCGTCGCCGAGACCTGCGACCGGGTGCTGGTGATGTACGCCGGCGAGGTGGTGGAGGAGGCGGCGGTGGGCGCGCTCTTCGCCCATCCCGCGCACCCGTACACCGCGGCGCTGCTCGCCGCCCTGCCGCGGCTCGGCCGGCGGCTGCCGCGCGGCGGCCTGCCGGCCATCCCCGGGCGCGTCCCCGACCCCGCGCAGCGGCCCGCCGGCTGCGCCTTCCACCCGCGCTGCACACAGGCGGTGGAGGTCTGCCGCCGCCAGCCGCCGCCGCTCGTCGCCCTGCCGGGCGGCGGGCGGGTGCTCTGCGTCCTCCACGAGGGGGTGAAGTGAATACACCGGCGGTGAGCGCGCTGCTCGAGGTGCGCGGGCTCGAGAAGAGCTTCCCGCTGCGCCGCGGCCTGCTCTCCGGCTTGCGCCGCCGGCCGCCGGGCGCCGCCGCGTCCACCGGCGCGGTGCGCGCCGTCGCCGGCGTCGACCTCGACGTCGCCGCCGGCGAGTGCGTGGCGCTGGTCGGCGAGTCGGGCTCCGGCAAGACCACCCTGGCGCGCTGCGCCGTGCGCCTGCTCGAGCCCACCGCCGGCGCCGTGCGCTTCGAGGGGCGGGACCTCCTGGCGCTGTCGCCGCGCGAGCTGCGGCGCTGGCGGCGCCACGTGCAGATGGTCTTCCAGGACCCGTACGGCTCGCTCGACCCGCGCCAGCGCGTCGGCTCGGCGCTGGCCGAGCCGCTGCGCATCCACCGCCTCGGCGACGGCGCGGCGCGCCGGCGCCGGGTGGCCGAGCTGCTCGAGCTGGTCGACCTGCCGCCGGCGGCGGCAGACCGCCGCCCGCACGAGTTCTCCGGCGGCCAGCGCCAGCGCATCGGCATCGCCCGCGCGCTGGCCACGGAGCCGCGCCTGCTGGTGGCCGACGAGCCGGTGTCGGCGCTCGACGTCTCGGTGCGCGCCCAGATCGTCAACCTGCTGGCGCGCCTCCAGGAGCGGCTCGGCCTGGCGCTGCTGTTCATCGCCCACGACCTGGCGGTTGTCGAGCACGTCGCCGACCGCGTGGCGGTGATGTATCTTGGCCGCGTCGTCGAGCTGGCGACGCGCGAGGCCGTGTTCTCGCGGCCGCGGCATCCGTATACGGTGAGCCTGCTGTCGGCGGTGCCGGTGGCCGAGCCGGGGCGGCGGCGGCGCGTCGCGCTGCGCGGCGAGCCGCCCGACCCGGCGGCGCCTCCCGCCGGCTGCGCCTTCCACCCGCGCTGCCCGATCGCGCGGCCGCGATGCGCGGTGGAGGCGCCGGCGCTGGTGGCGGGGGAGGCGGGCCACGCCGTGGCGTGCCATCATCCGGGAGAGCTGCGCCGGGAGGAGGCCGCCACCGGCGCGATCTGGAACAAATCCGGCCGCGGCTCGTAGCATGGAACGGGACCGCGGTCCCGCGGCCGGCCCCGTGCCGGCGCGGACCGCGGCGAGCACTCGAACTCACGGCGTCGAACAGAGACGCATCTCGACAGAGGGACTCCGATGACTCTTCGTGTTCTACAGGCTTGTCAAGTCGATCCGCTGCGGCGCCTGGCCGCGCTGACCCTGGTGGCGGTGCTGGTCCTGCCGGCGGCGCTGGGCGTCGCCGCCCCCGCCGCCGCGCAGACCGCCGAGGAGCCCGCCGCCGAGACGCCGCCGGCCGCGGCACCGATGCCCGGCGAGCGACCGGTCGTCCTCGGTACCCTGTCGACCGACATCCCGGCGGTGCCGGAGCTGGTGAGCGAGGACGGCGTCATCCGCCTGCAGCTCGAGGACGCCCTCGGCCTCGCCCTGGCGCGCACCCTGGAGATCGCCGTCGAGCGCTACGACCGCGAGCAGGCGCTGCTCGCCATCACCGCCAACCAGGGCATCTTCGACCTGCGCAGCAGCCTCGACCTCGACGTCAGCGACAACGAGTCGCCCACCGTCTCCCAGCTCGAGGGCGTGCCGGTGCTGAGCCGCGACTCGCGCAACCTGGACCTCAACCTGAACCAGCTCACCCCCTGGGGCGGCGACGTGCAGTTCGGCCTGACGGCGAACCGCACGTCGTCGAACAGCCAGGACGTGGCGCTCGACCCGTTCTACCGCGCCGACAGCAATCTCAGCGTCACCCAGCCGCTGCTGCGCGACTTCGGCCGTCTGCCCACCTCGCGCGGCATCTACCTGGCGCGCATCGACTCGAACATCTCGCGCGAGACCTTCGAGGACCGGGTGTCGTTCATCCTCCAGCAGGTGGAGACCGCCTACTGGAACCTGGCGGAGGCGCGCCAGCAGCTCGTCGTGGCGCAGGAGAGCCTGCAGCTCGCCCGCGACCTCGACCAGCGCAACCGCATCCAGGTCGAGGTCGGTACCCTGGCGCCGATCGAGCTGGTGCAGAGCGAGGCGACGATCGCGCTGCGCGACGAGGAGATCATCACCGCCGAGGCGGCGCAGCGCGACGCCGGCGACGAGCTGCTGCGCCTGCTCAACCTCCCCGGCGCCATGGCCGAGGGCCGCGAGATCGTGCCGGTGACCGAGCCGTCGACCGAGAGCATCCCCATCGACGTCGAGGAGGCGATCGCCATCGCCCTCGCCGAGCGCGCCGAGGTGCGCAATCAGCGCCTGCGGGTCGAGCGCCTGGAGCTCGACGCCCGGTACTTCGACAACCAGAAGCTGCCGACCGCCGACCTGCGCGCCGCCTACGGCTCGGCCGGCCTCGGCGGCAACGGGCCGATCCCGGTCTCCGAGGACGAGATCCTGTTCCTCGACACCGACCTCGGCGACGCCTTCGACACCGTGATCGACCGCGAGTTCACCGGCTGGTCGATCGGCCTGACCTTCGCCTACCCGCTGCAGAACCGCACCGCGCGCGCCAACTCAGCGATCGCCGACCTGGCGCTCGACCAGGGGCGCACGCAGCTCGACCAAGTCGAGCTCGGGGTCGCCACCGAGGTGCGTTCCGCGGCCCGCCGCGTGCGCACCGCCGAGCAGCAGATCCAGTCCGCACGCGCCACCAGCCGGCTGCAGCAGCGCAACCTCGAGGCCGAGCAGAAGCGCTACGAGAACGGCATGTCCGATAGCTTCCGCATCGCCCAGATCCAGAACGACCTCACCGAGGCGCGCAGCCGCGAGGTGACGGCGGTCGCCAACTACCGCATCGCGCTGGTCGACTACTACCGCGCCATCGGCCGCCTGCTGGAGCAGAACGGCGTCGAGCTGGTTGGCCCCGAGGACGAGGAGCCGGAGGAGCGCTCGTTGTTCTCCCTGGTCCGGTAAGATCGGCGTAATCTTCGATCCGATCCGAACCTGGGAGGTGGAGCATGGCGGAGCCTGCGGACGCGGGTGGCGGTGGCGGCAGCACGTGGACCGACTCGGCGGCGGGACGCCTGGTCGGCGCCCTGGTGGCGCCCGGGGCGACCTTCCGGTCGCTGGCGAGGCGGCCGACCTGGGTGCTCGCGCTGGTGGTGTTCACCCTGGCGTTCCTCGGCCAACAGCTCGCCGTGACGGCCAACTCCGACCCGGAGGCGACCCGCCAGGCGATGATCGAGCAGTTCGAGGCGCGCGGCCAGGTGGTCGACGACGAGCAACTCGAGCAGATCGAGACGTGGCAGCGCTACGGGATGGGCTGCGTGCTGATCCTCGTGCCGCTGGTCTGCCTGGTCAACGGCCTGCTGCTGTGGGCGCTTTCGAACCTGGTCGGCGGCGAGACGACCTTCCACCGCGTCATGGCGATGGTCACCCACGGCACGATGCCGCTGGTCGTTGCCTCGCTGCTCACCGTGGTGGTGGCGTACGCCGGCGGCGGCGGCCTCGACCCGGCGGAGGTGCAGCGCAGCGGCGGCCTGCTGAGCTCGAACCTGGCGTTCCTGGCCCCCGAGGACGCCTCGCTGGCGCTCGTCGTGGTGCTCACCTTCGTCGACCTCTTCCAGCTCTGGGCCCTCGCGCTGACGGTCTGGGGGATGACGCTGGCGGCCGGCATCTCGCTCGGCGCCGCGGGCGGCATCGTGGGCCTCGTGTGGGTGCTGGAGGTGGCGGCGCTGGCGGGGCTGGCGAGCCTGGGCGGCGGCGGGGGCTGAGTTGAAGAAGGGCCTGATCGTCGGCGCCGTGGTGCTGGTGCTCGCCGCGGTGGTGGCGGCGAGCCTGCTGCGCGACCGCGGCGAAGAGGGCACCCGGGTCGATGCCGAGGCGGTGGCCGAGCGTGAGATCCGCCGCGTGGTCAAGGCCAGCGGCGAAGTCGACCCGCGCGAGAAGGTGGAGCTGTCGGCGCACGTGGTGGCGAAGATCGACCGCCTCTTCGTGCGCGAGGGCGACCACGTCGAGGCCGGCCAGCCGGTGCTCGAGCTCGAGCGCGAGGTGTTCACCGCCGCGGTCGACGACTGGCGCGCCCGCCTCGCCCAGGCCGCCGCCGCGGTGCGCAAGGGCGAGGCCGACCTCGAGAGCGCCCGCCTGCGCCGGCGGCGCTTCGAGCGGCTGGCGGCGGAGGGCGTGGTGTCCGACGAGCAGCTCGAGGAGGCGGCGGTGGCGGCGACCTCCGCCGACGTCGCCCTCGAGCAGGCGCAGGAGTCGGTGCTGCAGGCGCGCGCCAACCTCGCCAAGGCGCAGGACGACCTGCGCAAGACGACGATCTACGCGCCGATCTCCGGCCGCGTCATCGACCTCAACGCCGAGCAGGGCGAGGTGGTGGTGTCCGGCACGATGAACAACCCGGCGTCGGTGATCGCCACCCTGGCCGACCTCTCCGAGGTGCTGGCGGTGGTGGACGTCGACGAGACGGAGATCGTACACGTCGCCGTGGGACAGGACGCCGAGCTCGAGGTGGACGCCATGCCGGACCGCACCTTCGCCGGCCGCGTGGTCGAGGTGGGCAGCTCCGGCTTCTCGCGCCCCGACCAGCCGGACGTCACCTTCTTCGAGGTCAAGGTGCTGTTCGAGGACCCGGCGGCGGCGCTCAAGCCCGGCATGTCGGTGCGCGCCTCGATCGTCACCGCCGTCCACGAGCTGGCGCTGGTGGTGCCGATCCAGGCGGTGGTCGAGCGGCCGCCGCTCGACTCGCAAGGCGAGGAGGTCGAGGGCGAGGAGGAGGTGCCTGTGGTGTTCGCCGTCGCGGACGGCGAGGCGCGCCAGCGGCCGGTCGAGACCGGCATCGCCGACGCCACCCACGTCGAGATCACCACCGGCGTCGCCGCCGGGCAGACGGTGGTCACCGGCCCGTACCGCGTGCTGCGGCGGCTCGAGGACGGCGAGGCGGTGCGCGCCGAGGAGGAGGGCGAGGATGACGACCGCCGCGACGGCGAGTCCGACGAGGACGACGAAGACGGTGCCGAGGACGGCGAGGACGGCTGAGATGCCGCTGATCGAGATCCGCGACCTGCGCAAAATCTACCCGATGGGCGGCGAGGAGGTGCGGGCGCTCGACGGCGTCGACCTCGACCTCGAGCGCGGCGAGTACGTCGCCGTCATGGGCGCCTCGGGCAGCGGCAAGTCGACGCTGATGAACCTGCTCGGCTGCCTCGACACCCCGTCCTCCGGCCACTACCGGCTCAACGG
>CAZLBJ010000221.1:0-2941 GCA_964557755.1 uncultured Thermoanaerobaculia bacterium | reverse complement strand
GCGCCGGCCCGCGGCTCGAGCCAGCCGGCGCCGCGCGCCTCGGCGAGGCGCAGGGCGAAGAGGATGCCGTAGGCCACCGCTTCGCCGTGGCGCAGGCCGCGGTAGCCGAGCGCCGACTCGACAGCGTGGCCGAGGGTGTGGCCGAAGTTGAGGACGCGGCGGCGGCCGGCCTCGCGCTCGTCGCTCGCGACGACGCCGATCTTGGCGGCGGCGGCGGCGGCGACCACCGGCGACAACGCCGCGGCGTCGCCGGCGAGCAGGGCTGCGAGGCCGTCCTCGACCTGGCGCAGGAGGCCGTCGTCGAGGAAGAAGGCCATCTTGACCACCTCGACGAGGCCGGCGGCGAGCTCACCGCGCGGCAGGGTGGCGAGGAGCGCGGTGTCCGCCACCACCGCCGCCGGGTGGTGGAAGAGGCCGACGGTGTTCTTGCCGCCCGGCAGGTCGACCGCCGTCTTGCCGCCGAGGGCGGCGTCCACCTGGGCGAGCAGCGTCGTCGGCACCTGCACGTACTCGATGCCGCGCAGGAAGCAGCCGGCGACGAAGCCGCCGAGGTCGCCGGCGCTGCCGCCGCCGAAGGCCAGCAGGCGGCTGTCGCGCTTGCCGCCGGCGGCGAGCATCGCCTCCCACAGCCCGGCGGCGACGGCGACCGACTTCGCCGCCTCGCCGTCCGGCACCGGCAGGTCGACGCGGCGGCCGGCGGCGGCGGTCAAGGCGTCGAGGGCGGCGCCGTGGCGTGCCAGCACCGGCGGCTGGGCGACCACGAACAGGGTGCGGCCGGCGAGCCAGGGCGAGAGGTGCGGCGCCGCGTGGGCGAGGGCGCCGGCACCGATCCAGTGCCGGGTGGCGCCGCCGTCCCCGCCGCCGCCGTGGCGCAACACCAGCTCGGCGACCGGCGGCGGCTCAGCCCGCGGCATCGTCCCCGCCGCCGCCCCCCGCCCCGTCCACAGCCACCGGCGCGCCCTTCACCGCCAGGTGCAGGTCGTCGAGCTGGCCCGGCTCGACCGGAGCCGGCGCCCTGGTCATCAGGTCGCTGGCCGAGGTCGTCTTGGGGAAGGCGATGACGTCGCGCAGCGAGGCGGCGCCGGCCATCAGCATGACCAGGCGGTCGAGGCCGAGGGCGAGGCCGCCGTGCGGCGGCGCGCCGTAGGAGAGCGCGTCGAGGAGGAAGCCGAAGCGCCGCCGCGCCTCCTCCGGCCCGATGCCGAGGACGCGGAAGACGCGGCTCTGGACCTCCGGGTCGTGGATGCGGATCGAGCCGCCGCCGAGCTCGACGCCGTCGAGCACGACGTCGTAGGCGCGGGCGAGGACAGCGCCCGGGTCGGCCTCCAGCCGGTCGAGGTGCGCTGGGTCGGGCGAGGTGAACGGGTGGTTGACCGAGAACCAGCGGCCGCTCGGCTCGTCCCACTGGAAGCAGGGGAAGCGGTGCACCCAGAGGAAAGCGTGGCGGTCGT
Source organism: uncultured Thermoanaerobaculia bacterium (assembly GCA_964557755.1). Classification (GTDB taxonomy): domain Bacteria; phylum Acidobacteriota; class Thermoanaerobaculia; order Multivoradales; family JBCCEF01; genus CAZLBJ01. The sequence goes on along the minus strand of CAZLBJ010000221.1, from coordinate 1,490 downwards.
CCGGGATCAGCCCGTACTGCCGCGCCAGGTGGTTGCGCACGGCGCCCAGCGCGGTGGCGGTGGTCAGCTCCGGGCCGGCGGCGAGCAGCGCCACCCCGCCCTCCTCGAGGCCGAGGGCGTCGGCGGCGGCCGCGGCTTCGGCGGCGGTCAGCGCGTTCTTGACCTGGAACGCCGCCTCGCCGCCGTGGCGCTTCAAGGTGAGGACGCCGGCGGCGCCGTGGCGGCGCGCCACCTCGGCCCACTCGTCGACCTGCTTGCGGCTCGCCTCGGCGGCGCCGGTCGACGCCGGCAGCGCCAGGCCGCGCACCACGCCGCCCCCGGCCACCGCCGCCTGGAAGCCGCGGAAGCCGCTGGCGCCGAGCCGCTCGCTCAAGTCCACGATCTCGAGCCCGAAGCGCAGGTCCGGCCGGTCGCTGCCGAAGCGCGCCATCGCCTCCGCCCAGGTGAGGCGCGGGAAGGGGTCGGGCGGCTCGATGCCGACGAGCGGGAAGATGCGCCGGAAGAGGCCCTCGACCAGGTGGAAGACGTCCTCCTCGTCGACGAACGACATCTCGACGTCGACCTGGGTGAACTCCGGCTGGCGGTCGGCGCGCAGGTCCTCGTCGCGGAAGCAGCGGGCGATCTGCACGTAGCGCTCGAAGCCGGCGATCATCAGGAGCTGCTTGAAGATCTGCGGCGACTGCGGCAGCGCGTAGAAGCTGCCGCGATGGACGCGCGACGGCACCAGGTAGTCGCGCGCCCCTTCCGGCGTCGACAGCGTCAGGATCGGCGTCTCGACGTCGACGAAGCCGTGCTCGTGGAAGTAGTTGCGGACCTCGAGCGTCACCCGGTCGCGCAGCAGGATGTTGCGCTGCAGCTCGGGGCGCCGCAGGTCGAGGTAGCGGTGCGCGAGGCGGGTCTCCTCGCTGGCCTCGGCGGCCTTGCCGTCGAGGGTGAAGGGCACCGGCCGCGAGCGCGACAGGACGCGCCCGGCGGCGGCCTCGACCTCCACCTCGCCGGTGGCCATGTCGGGGTTGACGTTGCCCTCCTCGCGGTGCGCCACCTCGCCCTCGACCTCCACCACCCACTCGGCGCGCACCGGCTCGAAGGCGGCGGCGAGGTCGGGGTGCTCCTCGGGGCGCACCACCACCTGGACGACGCCGGAACGGTCGCGCAGGTCGAGGAACAGCAGGCCGCCCAGGTTGCGCTCACGCTGCACCCAGGCCTGGAGGCGGACGCGGCGGCCGACGTCGGCCGCGGTCAGGGTGCCGGCTGCGGTGCGGGGGATGTCGCTCATGGTGTCGTCTCTCTCACTGCGTCCGGGTTTCGGCCGCCGTGCGGCGGCCGCGGGGTTTCGGGGAGGAGGAGCGGCGGCCTCACGTGGCGTCGAGGCCGGCGCGGTAGCGGTCCTTGAGCGCCACATAGCGGTCGCGGATGGCGGCGATGGCGGCGCGCTCCCCGTCGCTCAGCTCGCGCCGCGGGCGCGCCGGGATGCCCACCGCCAGGTGGCC
>CAZLBJ010000220.1:0-3354 GCA_964557755.1 uncultured Thermoanaerobaculia bacterium | reverse complement strand
CTGCGCGCCGCCGTCGAGCGTGCCGAGCGGCTGGCGCCCGGCGAGGTGCCGATCCTCGTCCTCGGCGAGAGCGGCACCGGCAAGGAGCTGGTGGCGCGGCGCGTCCACCGCGCCAGCCGCCGCCGCGACCGGCCGTGGGTGGCGGTCAACTGCGCCGCGCTCTCCGAGACGCTGGTCCTCTCCGAGCTCTTCGGACACGTGCGTGGCGCCTTCACCGGCGCCGACCGCGACCGCGCCGGCGTCTTCGAGACCGGCGACGGCGGCACCGTCTTCCTCGACGAGATCGGCGACCTGCCGGCGGCCGCGCAGGGGATGCTGCTGCGCGTGCTGCAGGAGGGGGAGGTGCGGCGGCTGGGCGAGAGCCTGCCGCGGCATGTGGACGTGCGGCTGGTGGCGGCGACCCACCGCGACCTCGCGGCGCGGGTCGCCGAGGGCACCTTCCGCCGCGACCTCTACTACCGTCTCAAGGGAGCCGCCGTCGAGCTGCCGCCGCTGCGCCGCCGCGGCCGCGACGCGCTGCTGCTGGCGGGGCACCTGCTGGCCGCCGCCCACCGCCGCGGCGGCGGCGAGGGGGAGCCGCCGCCGCTCTCCGAAGAGGCGCGGGCGCGCCTGCTGGCGCACATCTGGCCGGGCAACGTGCGCGAGCTCGAGAACGTGCTCGCCGTCGCCGCCGCGCTGGCCGCCGCGGACGGCGGCGTCATCCGCGCCGCACACCTCGACCTGCCGCCGGCCGCCTCGCGGGACGCCCGTTCCGCCGGCTATCACCAGCAGGTGGAGGCGCTGCGCCGCCGCCTGGTGGAGGAGGCGCTCGCCGCCGCCGGCGGCAACCAGGCCGCCGCCGCCCGCCGCCTCGGTCTGAGCCGGCAGGCGCTGTCGTACCTGGTGCGCAAGCTGGAGGTTATTTGAAGGGGGGTCTGTCCCAGCCCCCCCTCGGCCTCAGGAGCGTGGTCCTGAGACCTTCACCCCCCAATGTCCGGCTTCGCCGGCTTTCATGACTGGTGCGGGCTAGAGGTGGCGGGCGAGCAGGTGGGTGACCGCTTCGAGGCCGGCTTGGTCCTCGGCCTCAGGAGCGTGGTCCTGAGGCCTTCACCCCCCAATGTCCGGCTTCGCCGGTGCTCATGAATGAGGCAGGTGGACGATGCAGGTCAGAGGTGGCGGGCGAGGAGGCGGGCCACGGCCTCGAGGCCGGCGCGGTCCTCCTCGTCGAAGGCGGCCGGCTGGTGGGAGTCGAGGTCGAGGACGGCGGCCAGCTCGCCGCGGCGGTCGAGGACGGGAACCACGACCTCCGAACGCGCCGCGGCGTCGCAGGCGATGTGGCCGGGGAAGGCGTCGACGTCGGGCACGAGCTGGCTCTTCCGCTCCCGCGCCGCGGCGCCGCAGACGCCGCGCGCGAAAGGGATCTCCAGGCACCCCAGCGGCCCCTGGTAGGGCCCGACGCGCAGCAGCTCGGGCGCCACCACGCGGTAGAAGCCGGTCCAGCTCGCCGCCTCCACCTTGGCGTGCACCAGGCAGGCGGCGGTGGCCATCACCGCCACCGGGTCGTCCAGCCCCTCGAGCACCGCCGCCAGCTCCCCCAAGAGCTCCTCGTACGCCGCCTCCTTCGCGCTCGCCGTCGTCGTCTCCATGGCGGCGATCCTAACCCTGCTCAGGAGGCGGGTGCGAGCACGCGGCCGGCGGCCTCCTCGACGGAGCGGCGCAGCGCTTCCACGCGCTCGGGCGGCAGGCCCCAGGTGGAGAGGTAGATGCCGCAGTGCCAGCCCTCGCCGCCGCCCTCGAACTCGACGAAGAAGGTGGCGTCGCCGAGGGTGTCGACGCTGCCGGCGAAGGCCGCCGCCGGCGCCGCCATGTGCACGGTGCCGCGCTCGGCGGCGCCGTCGAGGCGCAGCGTCCACGGCTCGCCGGCGGCCGGCACCGCGCCGTCGCCGCCGGCCACGCCGAACCCCTCCGGGCCGAGCAGCCGCCGCCACACGTCCTCGCGCGGCGCGCCGCCGCGGCGGCGCAGCCACACCAGCTCGCGCGGCGTGCCGGCGTGGTGGCGGAGGTAGACGCCGAGGTTCCACAGGAAGTAGCTCCAGCCGCGCTCGAGGCCGTCGTAGTAGTCGTCCCACATGTCGCCCTCGCCGAAGCCGGACTGCACCAGGCGCAGCCGCGAGCGGCCTCCCTCGCGCCCCTCGATGGTGACCTCGACGGCGATGCGCACCGGCTCGCCGCCCTCCTCGGCGGGCGGCATCTGCTCGGTCCACTGCAGGCGGCGGCCGGGCTCCCAGCCGGTGATCGGGGCGCGGCCCTCGACGCCGGGTCCCCAGGAGAGGAAGATCGAGCCGCCCTCGCCGGGCTCGACCTCGGCCGTGACCGGGAACCAGCGCGACAGCTCGCCGGCGTCGGTCCAGGCGCGCCAGACGGCGTCGGGCGGAGCGTCGAGGTCGACCTCCAGGCGCAGGTCGCGGCCTTCGGGGCGGTCTTTGGCAGGGGCGTCGTCGGTCATGAGACGGTCTCCGTGGTGGTGGTTGCGGGGGCTGGCAGGGGATGGACGGCGGCGACGACCCGGAAAGCGCGGCCCTCGCCCTCGGCGGCGCCGCCGTGGCGGGCGGCGAGGCGGGCGACGGCCTGGGTCAGCTCGTCGGCGAAGGCGCGCTGCGCCGCGGGCGTCGGGAAGCGGACGACGGTGTCGAGGGTGAGGGTGGCGAGCCGCTTGCCGGCGGCGTCGGCGGCCTGCCGCAGGCCCGCCACCTCGTCGAGCGTGCGCGCCGCCACCGCCACCAGGAAGGAGCTCGAGACGCGGTCGCGCACCTCCTGCGGATCGGCGCCGAGGGCGCCCAGGGCGCGCGGCGAGATGACGAACTGCCGCGCCGCGGTCTCCATCACCCGCTCGACGCAGTTGCCCTTCTTGCGGTCCTCGACGTGGCGCAGCAGCCCGTGCCGCTCGAGCTCCTTGACGTGATAGGCGACCCGCTGCCGCGGCACCCCGAGCCGGCGCGCCACCCCGGCGGCCGACCCGGGCTCGCGAAGCCCCTCGAGGATGCCGCGCCGCACCGGATCGAGCAGTGCCGCTGCCCGCTCCGGGGATTCGACGACGGTGACGAGGGACTGGGACATGGTCAGATTGAATCGTAGTAAGCAGAAGTTGTCAAGACGATCTAGATGGACAGAGCGAGAGATATGCTGGGAGGATCATGAGACAGATCCTGCTGCTCGCGGCCGCCGTGCCGCTGCTCGCCGGCGGCTGTTCCGCCCACCGCGAGGCGGGCACCGGCGACATCGCCTTTCGCCTGGTCTGGGACGGGGCGTCGGACCTCGACCTGCTGGTCGAGGACCCGGCGGGGGAGTGCGTCTTCTACGCCAACCCGCGCTCGC
>CAZLBJ010000219.1:0-4298 GCA_964557755.1 uncultured Thermoanaerobaculia bacterium | reverse complement strand
TCGACGACGAGGACCGGGAGAACGAGGGCGACCTGGCGGTGGCCGCCGAGCGGGTGACGCCGGAGGCGGTCAACTTCATGGCGCGCGAGGGCCGCGGCCTGATCTGCCTGGCGCTCACCGAGCGGCGCTGCGACGAGCTCGAGCTGCCGCTGATGGTCGAGCGCGACGACAACTCGACGCCTTTCGGCACCGCCTTCACCGTGTCGATCGAGGCGCGCGGCAAGATCTCCACCGGCATCTCCGCCGCCGACCGCGCCGCCACCGTGCGCACCGCCATCGACCCCACCACACGGCCGCAGGACCTGCTGCGCCCGGGCCACGTCTTCCCGCTGCGCGCGCGCCGCGGCGGCGTCCTCAAGCGCGCCGGCCAGACCGAGGCGTCGGTCGACCTCGCCCGCCTCGCCGGCCTCACGCCGGCGGGCGTCATCTGCGAGATCATGAACGACGACGGCACCATGGCGCGGGTGCCCGAGCTCGCCCGCTTCGCCGCCCGGCACGGCCTGCTGATGATCACCGTCGCCGACCTCATCCGCCACCGGCTGCAGCACGAGAGCACCATCGAGCGCCTGGCCTCGCCCAAGCTGCCCACCGCCTACGGCGAGCTCCGCGCCCACGCCTACCGCTCCTCGATCACCGGCGAGGAGCTCCTCGCCCTGACCATGGGCGCGGTCGACGACGGCGAGCCGGTGCTGGTGCGCGTCCACAGCCAGTGCCTGACCGGCGACGTCTTCGCCTCCGAGCGCTGCGACTGCGGCCCGCAGCTCCACCAGGCGCTCGAGCGCATCGCCGACGAAGGGCGCGGGGTGGTCGTCTACCTGCTGCAGGAGGGCCGCGGCATCGGCCTGATCAACAAGCTGCGCGCCTACGAGCTGCAGGAGCGGGGGCACGACACGGTGGAAGCCAACGAGGAGCTCGGCTTCCTGCCCGACCACCGCGACTACGGCGTCGGCGCCCAGATCCTGCGCGACCTCGGCGTGCGCCGGCTGCGCCTGATGACCAACAACCCGAAGAAGTACGTGGCGCTGGCCGGCTACGGGCTGGAGATCGTCGAGCGCGTGCCGCTGGAGGTGGCGCCGACCGACAAGACCCGCGCCTACCTGCGCGCCAAGCGCGACAAGCTCGGGCACCTCCTCGAGCTCGTATAGTTCCCTCCGCCCCGTGAGGATCCTCCTCGTCGTCTCCCGCTGGCCCTGGCCGCCGCGGCGTGGCGACCAGCTGCGGGCGCTGCAGGTCTGCCGCCTGCTCGCCGAGCAGCACCGGGTGACGCTGCTGGCGCCGGAGGACGGGGACGCCGACGCCGCGGCGGCGCCGGCCGGCCTGCCCTTCCGCGTCGAGACCTACGCCACCGGCCCCCTAGCCGCCGTCGGCGGCGTCGCGCGCGCCGCCGCCGCCGGCCGGCCGCTGCAGAGCGGCCTGTTCCACCACCCCGGGCTGGCGGCGCGGCTGCGCGAGCTGGCGCCGGCGGCCGACCTCGCGGTCCTCCAGCTCGTCCGCCTGGTCGCCCACGCCGGCGACCTCGGCGACACGCCCTTCGTCGTCGACCTGGTCGACAGCCTCGCCCTCAACCTCGAGCGCCGCGCCCGCTACGACTTCCCCTGGCACCGCCCGTTGCTGGCGCTGGAGGCGCGGCGCCTGCTGGCCGCCGAGACCGCCCTGGTGCGTCGCGCCGCCGGCGGCTGGCTGGTGTGCGACCGCGACCGCGCCTGGCTCGCCTCCCGGCTGCCGCCGGCGGCGGCGGCACGGCTGCGGGTGGTGCCGATGCAGGTGATCCAGCCGGGGGCGGCGAACGGGGAGGGGGACCCGCCGGCACCGCGCGACCCGGCCGCGCCGCGCCTCGCCCTCACCGGCAACCTCGGCTACTTCCCGACCGCCGACGCGGTGTCGTGGTGGGTGCGCGAGGTGTGGCCCGGGCTGCGCCAGGCGCGGCCGGAGCTGCGGCTGACGCTGGCCGGGGAGCGGCCGGCGCCGGCGGTGCGGCGGGCGGCCCGCCAGCCGGGGGTGGAGCTGGTGGCCTCGCCGCCGTCGCTCGCCCCGGTGCTCGCCGCCGCCGCGGTGGCGGTGGCGCCGCTGCGCGCCGGCTCCGGCGTGCCGCTCAAGGTGCTCGAGGCGTGGGCGGCCGGCGTGCCGGTGGTGGCGTCGGCGTGGGCCGCCGCCGGCGCCGCGGCGCGCCCCGGCTTCGAGCTGCTGGTGGCAGAGACGCCGGAGGAGTGGCGCCAGGCGGTGCTGCGCCTGCTCGACGATCCCGGCCTCGCCGGCCGCCTCGCCGCCGGCGGCCGCGCCCGCCTGGCCGCCGGCCACTCCGCCGACGCGGTGCGCCGCGCCCTCTACACGGCGTTGCCGGCGGTCCCGTAGAATGCTCTGAGCATCTGCTGAAACCGTACACGAACGAGAGAGGAGTCCCCTGGTGTGGAAGATCGCAGTGACGCTGGTGATGGTGTGTCTGACGGTGGCTGGTGCGGCGGCGTGCGCCTCGACGGCGGGCACGGCGTCGACGGATACGGCGGCGGCGGGCGGTGACGAGCGGATCGGCGTCGTCACCTCCGGCGGCGAGGTCAACAACCGCCTGATCCGCCTGCGCGTCGTCTTCGAGAACGGCACCGAGGAGACCCTCGACCTGCGCGAGGGCCAGACGGTGAGCTACCAGCAGCCGGACGGCACCTACCGCTTCACGCCGCGGGTGTCGAGGGACACGGTGGGCAAGATGGAGATCGCGGTCGTGCGCGACTCCGGCAGCGCCGCGGCCGAGGTGGTGCCCACCCTGTCGGTGGGCGAGGAGATGGACCTGGCGCACGAGTTCCGCGAGCTCGGCTGGCCCTACGTGTCGGTGAAGGTGGTGCGGGTGCAGCCGCCGATCCGCCGCGGCCCCAACCCGATCAGCGACTACTGAGCGCGGCGCCGGCCGGCGCTTCGACGCGGCGGCGCAGCGCCTCCCAGCGCTCCTGCTGGTCGCGCCCTGCGGCGATCGCCGGGCGCCCGAGCAGCGTCAGCCCGCGGGCGACGAGCTGCGCCGCGGAGGGACCGTCCTCCATCGCCAGCGCGCGCTCGGCGGCGGCGGCGAGGTGGGGGAGGGCGGCGCCGCCGGCGCCGCCCTCGAGGTAGTGGAAGGCGATGCGCTCCGGCGCGCCGCCCTCCGGGTCGTGGCGTTCGGCGAGGGCGACCGCCACCTGCCGGTGGAGGTCGCGGCGGCGGCCGTCGGGCAGGCTGCGGCAGAGGGCGCGGCGGATCAGCGGGTGGGCGAACTCGAAGTTGCCGCGCCGCGCCCCCTGCGCCCACAGCACCAGGTCGCGCTCCCGCGGATCGCTGCTCCAGCGGCGTGCGTGCTGGCGCAGGAGCCACCGCTCGAGCATCAGCTCGATGTCGATCTCGACGACGCCGATGTGCTCGCGGGCGCAGCGCTGCAAGAGCTCGACGTCGAAGGTGACGCCGATCACCGACGCCAGCGTGGCCAGGCGGCGCGCCGAGGTCGGCAGGCGGTCGACGCGCGCGAGGATCAGCCGCTCGAGCTCGTCGCCGGTCGCCTCCACCGGCTCCGGGCTCGCCTTGAGCGCCCAGCGGCGGCGGCTGACGGCCACCAGCACGCCGAGGTCGCAGAGCGAGTTGATCGTCTCGACCGCGGCCAGCGGCAGCCCCTCGCTGGCACGGAACAGGTGCCGCGCCAGCGGCTCGGCGTCGGCGCGCTCGCCGAGCAGGGCGCGGCAGATCTCGCGCAGGTCGTCGTCCCCCAGCCGCTCGAGGGTCACCGTGTCGACGTCGCCGCGCGCGGCGAGCCGTTGCAGCGCCTGGCCGGCGCCGACGTCCGCAGGCTCGCAGGTGGCGACGATCCACAGCGGCCGGCCGGCGCAGCGGTCGAGCAGCCCCGCCAGCAGGTCGGCGGCGGCCGGCGAGGCGAGGTGCAGGTTGTCGAGGTAGAGGGCGAGCGGCGCCGCCGTGGCGTCGAGCACCGCCTCGACGGCGGCACCGACGGCGTCCGGCGTCGGCGGCTCGGTGGCGCCGGCGGCGAGCGCGGGCGGCGGCTCGCGGTCGCCCAGCAGGTGCGTGCGCAGGCCGCGCAGCAGGCTGGCGAAGGGCTGCCCGCCGTTCCAGGGCGCCGGCTCGGGGCAGCGGCCCTGCACCACCACCGCCCCGGGCGTACGCGGCTGGCTGGAGATCTGGTTGAGGAAGGTGCGCAGCAGGCGCGACTTGCCGATCCCCGGCTCGCCCTGCACCAGGGCCAGCCGCGGGCCGGAGGCGCCGATGCGGCCGCGCGCCCGCCGCCAGCTCGCCCGCAGCTCCTCGAGCACCGCCTCCCGGCCGACCAG
>CAZLBJ010000218.1:0-4891 GCA_964557755.1 uncultured Thermoanaerobaculia bacterium | reverse complement strand
GGCGCCCTCCTCCGACGCCGCGTGGTAGGCGGCAGCCATGGTGAGCTGGTAGAGGTCGGTGGCCAGCGACAGGTCGCCGTCGCCCAGGGTGAGGGTGGGGAGGTGGGGCGTCACGGGCCGACATTCTACAGGCCGGCCGGGCCGGCACCGGGGGGCTCAGGCCGGGCCGTGGCGGTAGAAAGAGAGGCCGCTCTCGCCGTAGCGGCGGACGTCGACGCGCACCAGGCCGGCGGCCTCGAGCGGCAGCTCGCGGCGCGCCGAGTGCTCGATCGCCACCTCGCCGTCCGCCGCCAGCAGGGGCGCCACCGCCGCCAGCAGGCCGGCGTGGTCGGTGAAGCGGTAGGGCGGGTCGGCGAAGACGAGGTCGAAGGTGTCCGTTTCCGGCAGGCGGGAAAGGGCCGCCGGAAGGGTGCCGCGGCGCACCTCCACGGCGCCCTCCTCGCCGAGGCGGCGGACGTTGCGCTCGAGCACCGCCAGGCAGCGGCGGTCCTCCTCGATGCAGATGGCGGACAGCGCGCCGCGGCCGACGGCCTCGAGGGCCACGGCGCCGGTGCCGGCGAAGAGATCGAGGAGGCGGGCCTCGGGCAGCAGCGGCGCCCAGATCGCGAACAGCGCCTCGCGCACCCGCCCCTCGGTGGGCCGCACGTCGCCGGCCACGCTGAGCACCCGGCCACCGTGCTCGCCGCCCGACAGCCGCACCCCGGGCCGCCGTCCGCTGCGCCTGCTCCGCATGCCGGACAGTCTAGCCCGGCAGGCGACCTAACCAGGCAGGCTGCCGCTCAGGGCGCCGTCGAGAGGCAGAACTTGAGGTCGTCGACGCCTCCGGAGTCCTTCCAGAGGTCGATGCGCACCGCGTCGTGGATGACGTTGGAGGCGACGCCGAGCACCTGGACGCTGCCGTTCTGTTGCTGCGCCGAGTGGGAGCGCTCGACGCCGTCGACCTCGATCGAGAACTTCCCGAGGTCGCTGTCGACGACGATCAGCGAGGTCAACGAGTAGGCGCCCGGCGGGAAGCCGCGGAGCACGAGGGCGCCGCCGGTCGCGGCGTTGCCCTTGCGGTCGAAGCCGCGGCTGTCGGCGATCACCAGCACGTGGCCGCGACCCTCGCAGGCCGGGCACTCGGCGCCGTCGCCGTCCCACTCGAGGTCCGGATCGGGACCGCCGACCGTGTCGGTGTCGTAGAGCACCGCGGTCTCCGAGCTCTTCGGCCCGCCCGGCTCGACCTCGACCGAGATCGTCGAGCCGCCGAGCTGGAAGGCGTCGACCGCGGTGCCGTGGCCGCCCATGCCTTCGAATTCGACCGTCGTGCAGGCGCCCTCGCCGAGCGTGACGTACGAGCCGCCGCGCGTCTCGTCGAGCACGCTGGTGGTCGCCGGCGTGGCCAGCCGGCTGCGGCCGCGCAGGCCGACCACCAGGTCGCCGAGACCGGGCGGCGTGGCGCCGCCGGGCGTCGGCGTGCCGCCGGCGGCGAAGCCGTAGTCGAGGCGGCCGACGTCGACCCGCAGCCGCACCAGGCCCGGGGTGCCGAGCACGAACGGCGCTGCGAGCTGGTCGGCGTCGATGCGCTCCACGCGCTGCTCGACGAAGATGCCGTCCGAACCGCGGTCGAGGACGCCGAGCCAGTACTCCGGCGTGACGTTCTCGGTGGTCGCCTCGATGAAGTACTGCTCGCCGGTCTCCATCAGGCCGCGCTCGGCGTGCACCGCGAAGTAGGCGCGGTAGCTGCGCGCCAGCGGTTGCACCAGGAAGTCGGCGACCTTGACGTCGGCGGTGAGATAGAGCGTCGAGCCGTCGACCTGGTGTCCGTAATCGATGCTCAGCAGGTCGGCGTCGGCGACCGGCACGCCGGTGTCGCTCACCGTCGCCACGTCGTCGGCGAAGTCGACCACCTCGGGGTTGCGCAGCGGCTCGAGCGGCGGGCAGGCGGGCGAGGTCGGCGACGCCGAGGCGACGAGCCCGGGGCCGGCGATCTGCCGCGTGTAGTGCGTGTGGCCGTCGAAGTCGTTGTAGTCGGCGGCGTAGGCGATCACCACCGCCCCGTCGCGCGGGTCGTGCGCGACCTGGAAGAAGTCGATCAGGTTGCGGTTGAGCGACGTGTCGTTGGGGTCGAAGCCGCCCTGCGAGACGTTGCCCTTGTGGATGTAGTGGTCGCTCGCCGGCAGCCAGCGCACGGTCGGCGTCGCCGCCATGGCGTCGCCGACGAAGGCGTAGTAGGCCTTCCACTCGGAGTCGTCGTCGGCGTTGGTGGTGGCGTCGTGGGTGCCGTACCAGACGACGCCGATCCTCCCCTCGTCGCCGGCGGTGATCCAGGGGAAGAAGTTGAAGCTGGGCATCGCCGGATCGGTGGCGTCGGTCACCTGCACCGGCGCCGACCAGGTCGCGCCGTGGTCGGCGGACCAGGCGTAGAAGACCTCCGAGTTGTTCGACCACGCCGCGTAGACGTTGCCGGCGTTGTCGACCGCCACCGGGTCGAAGATGTGGCCGTGACTCATCGTGTCGTCCACCGTCGACGGGGTACAGGTGATCGGGTTGACCCCGGGGACGTTGACGAAGTTGGGCGTCGGGTCGACGCAGCGGAAGACGACGAGCTGCGACGAGCTGACCGCGGAGAGGTAGACGTTGACGCTGGCGTCCCAGTTCGGGTTCGGATCGACGGCGATGAAGCCCGGCGTCAGGCCGAGAGGGTTGACCAGCGTCGTCGCCGCCGCGTAGGTGACGCCGCCGTCGATCGACTTGTTGAGCACCAGGCCGGTGAGGGTGGCCAGGGTGCGGTAGTAGAGGTAGACCGTGTTCTCGCCGAAGGCGTTGATCCACTGCCGGTCGTCGAGCGGCACGGTGGCGGCCGCCGGGTTGGCCGGCGTCCAGGTGTCGCCGCGGTCGCCGGAGGCCGCCGAGGTGATGTTGGCGAGCGTCAGGCTGACCATCGACAGGTTCGGCGGGTCGGCGAGCGTCGCACCGAGCTTGCCGTTGACCGCGATCTCGATGTCGCCGCCGCCGGCGTCGGGCGAGCCCTCGCCGTCGGTGACGAAGATGCCGTCCGGCTGGCCGAGCCAGGTATAGCCGGCGGCCGGATCGAAGCCGGCGGGGACCTCCTCGTCGTCGTGGTAGGCGAAGCGGGGGCAGAAGGCGTCCGGCCCGAAGCGCCACACGTCGACGCCGGCCGGCACGCCGCGGATGCCGGCGGGATAGACGTTGCCGAGCTGGTCGACGCGGATCGACGGCTCGCCGTCGCGCGACGCCTCGGGCGCCCACAGGGTGCCTTTGCCCGAGGGCGCCGGTCCGCCGGCGGTGGCGGTGATGCCGTTGGGGCTGAAGACGATGCCGGTGCCGTCCGGGCCGATCCGCGCCGGCTCGACCACGCCGCCGCCGTCGGAGAGCTCGACCAGCCCGTGGATCGTATCGCCCGGCAGGGCGGCGAAGTGGATGATGAGGACCTCGTAGGTCTCGCCGTCGGCCGGCGCGAAGACCGCCTCCTCGAAGGTCGTGGCGCCGTTGCCGGAGCTCGCGACCTGTTGGCCGGCGCCGGCGTCGTCGAAGACCAGGAGGTCGTAGTCGTTCGTCACCAGGCCCCAGTCGAGGCGCACGCGCAGCACCTTCGAGCCGGGGTCGTGGACGGTGACGAGGAAGACCGAGCAGTTCGGCCCCACACAGTCGCCGGCGCCGGTGGCCGCACCGGCGCGGTTGGCGGCGGTGAAGGTGACCGAGGTGGGGCCGTCGCCGTCGACCGCTCCCGAGGCCGGGGTGGTCGGCGTGGCGGAGTGCTGCGCCAGGGCCGGGGCGGCGATCGCCAGCGTCAGGGCCGCCGCCAGCAGCAGCGGGAGCTTCGGGTTTCGTTCTCTCATGGCATCCTCCCCAAACGATCCGGTAGACCTGTCGGGCCCGCCGAGGGCACGACGCGGCCAGGATGCCGCATCGAGCGCCGGAGCGCGATGAGGAGAACCACTCAGTCCGGATGGGGAAAAACCCCCAGGCCTCCGGGTCGGGTCAGGAGCCCGGCAGGCGCAGGATCTGGATGCGGGTACGGTCGACCAGCCGGAAGCCCGTCAGGTCGAGGTAGGGCCGTTCGACGACGACGCGCACGTCGGTGTGCCGGGGATCGCCAGCGATCGGTCGCACCCCCTCGACGATCTCGACGTGCACGTCCGGGTGCCGTGCGGCGAGCGCGGCGAGCCGCGCAGCCATCTCCTCGTCGTCGAGGTCCGGATCGCCCAGCAGAGGCGCGAAGACCGCGGGCAGCCGGCCGTCCTCGCCGCGCTCGGCCACGAGACGCTGGCGCAGGAACGCCAGGGTCCGCGTCTGGTGCTCGAGGGCCAGCTCCTTGCGCCGCCAGCCCCACTTGCCGCCCTCCATGCGCGGGCCGTAGAAGTCGTGGACCTCGTCGAAGGACGCGTCCGTCTCGTAGACCGCGACGGCGAAACCGTCGGCGGCGAGACCGGGCGCGTAGTACGCCTGGACCGCCGCCGCCACCTCCGGCCGCGCCTCCGCGCCCGGAAAGACCTGCACCCCCCACGCCGGCGCCACCGCCACAACGGCCGCCTCCCCACCTGGCGGCTGCGCCACGCGGCACCCGGCGCCCACCGCCACTATGGCCAGAACCGCCAACACCCCGGCCGTCCGCCTCGTCACCGTCCCCGGCACGCGCATGATCGTCATGGCGGTCATCTTGCCACAAGCATCCCGAACGCACCTCAACAGATCAGCGAAGAGAAGACGTTGGCGTTGACGTTCCTCCCTACCCCACAGCCGGTGAGGCGGCGGGTGGAGGGGCGCCGGGCGGGGGCTCCAGGGAGCGCACAGCGCAAGCCCGCGGCGTACGAGAGACAGGTGGAGTGCGCTCCATGAAGAGCGGAGCGCTCCTCCCCAAAGTCCGACTGAAGCGGAGCGTCCCCCG
>CAZLBJ010000217.1:0-5064 GCA_964557755.1 uncultured Thermoanaerobaculia bacterium | reverse complement strand
GTGGCGCCGGCGCCGCCGCGGCGGCCGTTCCTGTCCAACGTCACCGGCACCTGGATCACCCCCGAGGAGGCCACCGACCCCGGCTACTGGGCCCGCCACCTGGCGGCGCCCGTGCGCTTCGCGCCCGCCGTCGAGGCGCTGCTGGCCGAGCCCGGCCGGGTGCTTCTGGAAGTGGGCCCGGGGCAGTCGCTGAGCGGCCTGGTGAGGCGCCATCCGGCGGCCCGGGAGCGCGCCGTCGTCGCGTCGATGCCGCACCCGAAGGACGCCGCCGGCGAGGTGGAGACTCTCTTGGCGGCGGCCGGCCGCCTGTTCGCCGCCGGCGGCCCGGCGCCCCGTGCCACCCTCGACGCGCGCCCGCGGCGGCGGGTGTCGCTGCCGGCGTACCCGTTCGGCGGCGAGCGGCACTGGATCGAGCGGGCGGAGGAACGGCAACAGATCGACGAAGGGGAAAGGAGCGAGGCGGCGACCGTCGCTGCCGCCGCCGCGGCGAGCGGCACCGCAGGCGGCGAGGTGCGCAAAGAGCCGGACCCCGCCGACTGGTTCTACCTCCCGTCCTGGCGGCGCCTACCGCCCGTCGAGGCGTTTCTGCGGCGCGCGGAGATCGCCGATGAGGCGGTCGGCGGGACGAGCTCTTCCGTTCTCGTCGTCGGCGACGGGGCCGGTCTGGCTGCGCAACTCGCCGCGGCTGTTGGGGACGACGGGAAACCGATCGTGCGGCTCGGCGACGACGGCGAGCTGCCGTCAGCCGAGGGGAGCGAGCCGCGGCTCGTGGTGTGGCTCGGCGCCGTCGCCGGTGCGGGAGGCGGCGAGGACGTGCCGGCCGCCGAGGATGGCCGCCGGGTCGCCCTCTCCCTGCTGAATCTCGTGCGCCGGCTGGCGGCGGGGGGCGGCGAGGCGCGGGTCGTGGCGGTGAGCGACGGGCTGTACGAGGTGAGCGGCGAGGCGGCGGTGCGGCCGGGGAGGGCGGCTGCGGCCGGGCTCGCCCGCGTGCTGGCGCAGGAGGTGCCCGGGCTCGCCTGCCGCTGGGTCGACCTGCCGGCGCTGGCGGCGGCGGACGAGCCCGCCCTGCGCGCCGCCGCGGAGGCGCTGGCGGCGGAGGTGGCGCTGCCGCCGGAGGCCGCCGAGCCGCTCGTCGCGCTGCGCGGCGGTCGCCGCTGGGGGCAGGTCTTCGAGCGCGTGCGCCTGGAGGAGGGGGTCCGCGGCCGCGCCGCCTTCCGCGCCGGCGGCCGCTATCTGGTGCTCGGCGGCGCCGGCCGCTTCGGCGTCGGCCTCGCCGGCCACCTCCGCCGCCGCCACGCGGCGCGCGTGCTGCTGCTCGACCGGCGCCCGCCGGACGAGGCGGCGCAGCACGTGATCGCGGAGCTCTCGGACGTCGGCGGCGAGGTGGCGGTGCGGCGCGGCGACGCCGCCGACCCGCGGGACGTCGCCGCCGCCCTGGCCGAGGCCGCCCAGCGCTGGGGCGGCCTCGACGGAGTGGTCCACGCCGCCGGCGCCGCGCCGGACGCCTTCCAGCCCGCGTCCGAGGTCACGGCGGAGGACCTCGAGGCCCACCTGGCGTCGAAGGCGACCGCCGCCGAAGCCCTGGCGGCGGCCCTGGAGGCCCTGCCGCCGGGCGCCGGCGTGCCCGCCTTCGTCCTCGCCACCTCGTCGCTGACGCCGATCCTCGGCGGCGTCGGCCTCGCCCTCTACGCCGCCGCCGACGCGGCGCTCGACGCGGTCTTCGCCGCCACCCCCCGGCGTGCCGGTGCCGCCTGGCTGAGCGTCGGCTGGGAGGTGTGGGACCAGCCGTTCGCCGGCGCCGTCGGCCAGGTGCTCGGCGCGCAGCAGGCGGCTCTCGCCATGGCGCCGGAGGAGGTGCTGCTGTCCTGCGAGCGGGCGCTGGCGCTGGCCGGCGAGGGGCGGCTGGTGGCGGCCACCGGCGACCTCGGCGCCCGCATCGCCCAGTGGACCGCCGCCGCCCGCCCGCGCCGCCCGTCCGCCGCCGCCGGGCGCCGCGACTCGGACGTTCCGTTCCGCGCCCCGCGCCACCCGGTGGAGGAGCGCGTGACCGGCATCTGGGAGGACGTCCTCGGCGTGCGGCCGATCGGCGTCGACGACGACTTCTTCCTCCTCGGCGGCGACTCGCTGGCCGGCTTGCAGGTGCTCTCGCGGCTGCGCTCCGAGCTGTCGGTGGAGCTCCCCCTGGAGTCCTTCTTCGAGGCGCGCACGGTGGCCGGCATGGGCGAGGTGATCGCCGCCGAGCGCCGCCGCGGCGAGGAGGAGGAGCGGCGCATGGCGGCGATGCTCGAGGAGATCGAGGAGCTGTCGGACGACGAGGTCGAGACGCTGCTCGAGAGGGAGGCGTGAGCGTGGGCGGAGACCGGCGCGACGGCGACGGCGCCTGGCAGGCGCGGCTGGAGTCGCTCTCCCCGGAGAAGCGGCGGCTGCTCGAGCTGCGCCTGCAGCGCGAGCGCGCACGCCAGGCGGCGGAGCGGCCGGCATCGGCCACGCCGGCGGCGCCCGCGGAGGAGCCGACCGGCGACCCGCCGCGCGACCTCGACTTCAGCCTCTTCTTCTTCTCCGCCGGCGGCGCCGCGGCCGCCGCCGGGGACGGCGGCGGGCGCTACGACCTCCTCCTCGACGCCGCCCGCTTCGCCGACC
Organism: uncultured Thermoanaerobaculia bacterium; assembly: GCA_964557755.1. GTDB lineage: Bacteria > Acidobacteriota > Thermoanaerobaculia > Multivoradales > JBCCEF01 > CAZLBJ01. Next base: position 2,424 of record CAZLBJ010000217.1, on the reverse strand, counting down.
GCGAGGGCTTCGCCGCGGTGTGGACGCCGGAGCGCCACTTCGTCGACTTCGGCGGCCTCTACCCCAACCCGTCGGTGCTCGGCGCCGCGCTGGCCGCGGTCACCGAGCGGCTGGAGATCCGCGCCGGCAGCGTGGTGCTGCCGCTGCACCACCCGATCCGCGTCGCCGAGGAGTGGGCGGTGGTCGACAACCTCTCCGGCGGCCGGGCGGCGATCTCCTGCGCCTCCGGCTGGCACCCGAGCGACTTCTGCCTCGCCGGCGGCGACGACGCGGCGCGCCGCCGCCTCTACGAGGAGCGCAAGGACGAGATGTTCGCCCGTCTCGAGACCGTGCGCCGGCTGTGGCGCGGCGAGCCGCTGCGCGTCGCCGGCGGCGACGGCGAGGCGTACGAGGTCGAGGTGCGCCCGCGGCCGGTGCGCCGCGAGCTGCCGGTGTGGGTGACCAGCGCCGGCTCGGCCGAGACCTGGCGCCGCGCCGGCGAGGCCGGCGCCAACGTCCTCGCGGCGATGGGCAGCCAGCCGCCGGAGGACCTGGCGCGCAAGGTGCGCCTCTACCGCCAGGCGCGCCGCGGCGCCGGCCACGACCCGGCGGCCGGCCGCGTCAGCCTGATGCTCCACACCCACCTCGGAGACGACCTCGACGAGGTCAAGGCGCGGGTGCGCGAGCCGCTGTCGGGCTACCTGCGCAGCTACATGCGGCAGCGCGACAACTTCCTCGCCCTGCCGGAGAACATCACCGCGGCCGACCTCGAGGCGCTGGTGCCGCTGGCTTTCGAGCACTACGTCGCCCATGCTTCGCTGCTCGGCACGCCGCGCACCGCCATGGCGACGCTGCACCGCCTGGCGGCGCTCGACGTCGACGAGGCCGCCTGCCTGGTCGACTTCGGGCTGCCGGCGGCGCAGGTGATGGCCGGCCTGGGACCGCTCGCCGAGCTGGCGCGCGACTACCACGCGCGGGCGGCGCGCGGCGCGGCGGCACGGCAGGCGGCGGAGGTGGCGCCGTGACGCTCTTCGACGAGCGCATCTCCCGCCTGTCGCCGGAGAAGCGGCGTCTGCTGGAGGCCCGCCTGCGCCGCGAGGGGCTGGGCCGCGCGCAGGCGCGCTCGGTGCCGCGGCGCGAGCCGCCCGGCGCCGGCCCGTACCCGCTCACCTGGGGCATGCAGCGGCTGTGGTTCGTCGACCAGCTCGCCCCCGGTTCGACGGCCTACAACATCCCCTTCGCCGGGCGTCTGCGCGGCGAGGTCGACCCCGGCGCCCTGGCCGCCGCCCTGCGCGAGGTGGTGCGCCGCCACGAGGTGCTGCGCTCGCGCTTCGTGGCGGTCGACGGCGAGCCGGCGCAGGTGATCGACCCGCCGCCGGCGCGCGTCGCGCTGCCGGTGGCCGACCTCACCGGCCTGCCGCCGGCCGCCCGCGAGCGGGAGGCGGCCCGCCTCGTCGACGCCGCGCCGCAGGTGCCGTTCGACCTCGCCGCCGGGCCGATGCTGCGCGTCGTCCTGGTGTGCGTCGAGGCGGCGCCGGTACCGGTGCACGACCTGCTGGTCACCATGCCGCACATCGTCACCGACGCCTGGTCGATGGCGGTGCTCTTCCGCGAGCTGCCGCCGGTCTACGAGGCTCTACGCCGCGGCCGCCCGTCGCCCCTGCCCGAGCTGCCCATCCAGGTGGCGGACTTCGCCCTCTGGCAGCGCCGCTTCCTCGACGGCCAACGGATCGAGGAGGAGATGGCCTTCTGGCGGCGGCACTTGGAGGGCGCGCCGGTGGTGCTCGAGCTGCCCACCGACCGCCCGCGCCCGCCGTTGCAGACCGACCGCGGCCGCCGCTACTACCTCGACCTGGCGCCCCAGGAAGCCCGCGCCGTGCGCGCCCTCGCCGACCGCGAGGGGGCGACGGTGTTCATGGTGCTGCTGGCGGTCTTCAACCTCGTGTTGCTGCGCTGGAGCGGCCAGCGCGACCAACTCGTCGGCACGCCGATCGCCACCCGCTCGCAGCCGGAGAGCCACGGCCTGATCGGCTTCTTCATCGACAACGCGGTGCTGCGCAGCGACCTCTCCGGCGACCCGCCGTTCCGCGAGCTGCTGGCGCGGGTGAAGGCGAGCTCGCTGGCCACCTTCGGCCACGGCGACCTGCCGTTCGACAAGGTGGTGGAGGCGTTGGAGGTCGAGCGCGACTTGTCGCGGCCGCCGCTCATCCAGCACCTCTTCGTGCACCAGAACGTGCACATCCCCGAGCCGGAGTTCGACGGCATCGAGCTCTTGGCCTCGCAGCAGACCGACGCGCGCTCCGCCCGCTTCGAGCTCACCCTCGGCTGGTTCGACTGGCAGGGCGGTCTGCGCGGCGGCTTCGAGTACGCGGTGGCGCTGTTCGACCGCGCCACGATGGCGCGCATGGCCGGGCACTACCGCAACCTGCTGCTCGACGCGCTGGC
>CAZLBJ010000216.1:0-10622 GCA_964557755.1 uncultured Thermoanaerobaculia bacterium | reverse complement strand
TCCATCCCATGACCGATCCCCGCCACACCCGCCTCGCCGAGCTGCTGATCGGCTACTCGTGCGAGGTGCAGGAGGGCGAGAACGTCCTCATCGAGGCCATCGACGTGCCGCAGCGCTTCGTCGCCGAGCTGGTGCGCGCCTGCGCCGAGGCCGGCGGCCGCCCCTTCGTGACGCTCAAGAGCCAGGCCGTCTGGCGCGCCCTGATGCGCCACGGCAGCGAGGCGCAGATGAAGCTGATCGGCGAGGTCGAGGCCCACCGCATGCGCGAGATGGACTGCTACATCGGCCTGCGCGGCAACGCCAACGTCTCCGAGTGGTCGGACGTGCCGGGCGACAAGATGCGCCTGTACGAGAGCCATTTCTGGCGGCCGGTGCACCAGGAGATCCGCGTCAAGGACAGCCGCTGGGTGGTGCTGCGCTGGCCCAACCCGTCGATGGCGCAGCTCGCCCAGATGTCGACCGAGGCCTTCGAGGACTTCTACTTCGAGGTCTGCACCCTCGACTACGCCAAGATGTCGCGCGCCATGCAGCCGCTCAAGGAGCGCATGGAGGCCACCGACCGCGTACGCTTGGTGGCGCCCGGCACCGACCTCAGCTTCTCGATCGCCGGCATCCCGGCGGTGCCCTGCGACGGCAAGCTCAACATCCCGGACGGCGAGGTGTTCACCGCGCCGGTGCGCGACAGCGTCGAGGGCACCATCCAGTTCAACGCGCCCACCATCTACCAGGGCGTCACCCACGAGAACGTCTCGCTGCGCTTCGAGCGGGGCCGCATCGTCGAGGCCGCCTCCAGCGACAGCGAGCACCTGAGCCACGTCCTCGACAGCGACGAGGGGGCGCGCTACGTCGGCGAGTTCGCCATCGGCTTCCACCCCCACATCCGGCGGCCGATGAAGGACATCCTGTTCGACGAGAAGATCGCCGGTTCGATCCACTTCACCCCCGGCCAGGCCTACGACGAGGCCTACAACGGCAACGACAGCCAGGTGCATTGGGACCTGGTGCTGATGATGGACGAGAAGGCCGGCGGCGGCGAGGTGTGGTTCGACGGCGAGCTGGTGCGCAAGGACGGCCGCTTCGTGGTGCCCGAGCTCGAAGGGCTCAACCCCGAGCACCTGGTGTAGCGAAAGCGCTCACCCCCGCTTGCGCGCGCAGGGCGGGCAGGAACCGCACCACCGGTAGGATGCGGGGACCGTGATCGATGCACCGCTGGCCCTCGCCGCCGTGGTGGCCGCCGTCGCCGCCTTCGGCTTCTGGCTCGAGCGCCGCTTCCGCTGGGCGGCCAAGCTCGGTGCCTCGCTGCTGGTCATCGCCTGCGGCGCGCTGCTGTCGAACCTGGGTCTCGTGCCGCCGGCCTCGGTGGTCTACGACGGGGTGTTCGGGCCGGTCACCTCGCTGGCCATCGTCTGGCTGCTGCTCGCCGTCGACCTGCGCGACCTGCGGGCGGCGGGGCCGCGCATGCTGGCGGCGTTCGCGATCGCCCTGGCCGGCACGGCGGCGGGCGTGGCGGGCGCCATCCTGCTGCTCGGGCCGGTGGTCGGCGACGAGACCTGGAAGCTCGCCGGCACGCTGGTCGGCACCTACAGCGGCGGCAGCCTCAACTTCGTGGCGGTGGGGCGCGCCCTGGAGCTGCCCGACAGCCTGTTCACCGCCGCCGCGGCGGCCGACAACGTGGTCACCGCGCTGTGGATGGTGGCGACCCTGGTGCTGCCCGGCTGGCTGGCGCGCTTCTACCCGCCGCCGCCCGGCGAGGCGCCGGCCGCGGTGGGCCGACTTCACGAGCGCCGGGTCGACGCGCCCGTGGCCGGCGAAGGAGCCGAAGCGGCGGCCGGGCACGGCGGCACGGCGGGCGAGGCCTTGCGGAGCGCCGAGACGCCGGCCGGCGCCGGCCGCGGAGCCGGCCGGGCCGCGGCCGCCGCGGAGCGGCGCCGCGACGGCGAGGACGGCATGCTGCCGGCGGTGCCGCTGCGCATCCTCGACCTCGCCGTCCTCCTCGCCCTCGGCCTCGGCCTGCAGCTCGCCGCCGAGGCCACCGCGGCGGCCCTGCCGTGGCCGGTGCCGTCGGTCGTCTGGCTCACCACCTACGCGCTGGCCGTCGCCCAGCTCCCGGCGGTGCGCCGCCTCACCGGCGCGCTTCACCTCGGCACCCTGGCGCTCAACCTCTTCTTCGTCGTCATCGGCATCGGCTCGCGGGTGGCGGAGATCCTCGCCGTCGGCGTCGAGGTGTTCTGGTTCACCGCCACCGTGGTGCTGATCCACGGCCTCGTCACCTTCGCCGCCGCCCGGCTGGCGCGCCTGGACGTCGAGACCACCGCCGTCGCCTCGCAGGCGGCGGTGGGCGGCCCGTCGACCGCCATGGCGCTCGCCTTCGCCCGCCGCCGCCCGCGCCTCGCCCTGCCGGGGCTGATGGTCGGCCTGCTCGGCTACGCGGTGGGCACCTACCTCGGGCTGGCCATGGCGTACGCCGTGCACGGGCTGTGACGCCGGGGAGGCACGGCATGGACCTCGAGCTCAGGGACAAGGTGGCGCTGGTGACCGGCGCCTCGCGCGGCATCGGCCGCGGCATCGCCCTCGGCCTCGCCGCCGAGGGGGCGAACGTGGTGCTGTGCGCGCGCGGCGAGGACGACCTCGAGCGGGCGGCGGACGAGGTGCGGCGGCTGGGCGCCGAGGCGGCGACGGTGGCGCTCGACGTCACCGCGGACGGCGCCGCCGAGCGGCTGGTCGACGCTGCCCGCGACCGCTTCGGCCGCCTCGACGTGGTGGTCTGCAACGCCGGCGGCAACCGCCGGAAGCCCTTCGCCGAGACCACCGGCGAGGACTGGCAGGCGCTGCTCGAGCTCAACCTCCTGGCCCACGTGCGCACCGCGCGGGCGGCGTTGGCGCTGCTGCCGGAGCGCTCGGCGGGAGCGGAGGACGCGCCGGCGCGCGACGGCGGCGCCCTCGTCTTCGTCGCCTCGATCTACGGCCGCGAGGCGGGCGGGCCGGGGCTGAGCCTCTACAACACCACCAAGTCGGCGCTGATCAGCCTCGCCAAGGTCATGGCCCTGGAGCTGGCGCCGCGCGGCATCCGGGTGAACAGCGTGGCGCCAGGCTCGATCCTCTTCCCCGGCGGCTCCTGGGCGCGGCGGCGCGAGGAGGACCCGGAGGGCATCGCCCGCTTCGTCGAGGCCGAGCTGCCGCTCGGCCGCTTCGGCAGCGTCGAGGAGGTGGCGGACCTGGTGACCTTCCTCTGCTCCCCCCGCGCCAGCCTGATCACCGGCGCTTGCCTCACCGCCGACGGCGGCCAATCGCGCTCGCTGATCTAGCCGCCGCCCCGGCCCTGCGACTCGTGGCGCTCCTTGGCCAGGCTGCGCAGCAGGGCCTGGCGCTCGATGCGCGCCAGCAGGGTGTCGGTGGCCTGGCGCCAGCCGGCGGGAGTGAAGGCGCCCGGCGGCGCCGAGAGCTGCACGCGGCCGCGGCCGCCGAGGGTGTCGGAGACCTTGATGCGCACCTCGCCCCAGATCAGCGCCCAGCTCTCGGTGACCTCGACCTGCGGGTCGAACGGGCGGTCGCCGAGTTGCAGGGCGTCGAGGACGGCGGGCAGCAGCGGGCCGCGGCCGCCGTCGTAGCCGGCCTCCAAGGTGCGGTCGGCGGCGAAGCCGCCGGCCGGCGGCTCGTAGGCGTCGGTCGCCAGCAGGCGCAGGAAGCGCGGGTTGGTCTCCAGGCTGGTGAAGTTGGGGTCGGTGCGGGCGCGGCGGCGGCTGCGCTCGTCGCGCTCGACGGCGGCGCGCAGGTGCTCGACGGCGAGCGCCGCGTAGCCGGCCAGCGCGTAGTTGCCGGCCACCAGGTAGTAGCCCTCGGCGGTGTCGCCGGCGCCTGCGAGGTAGCGCTGGAAGCGGCGGCTGGCGGGTTCGAGCTGGCCCTGGAGGAGCTGCACGGTGCCGACGTTGAGGTCGTTCTCCGGCGCCCGCGGGTCGAGCTCCTCGGCGTGGAGGAAGGCGGCGAGGGCGTCGTCGTAGCGCTCCTCGGCGACCGCCAGCGCGGCGCGGTTGAGCCAGCCCTGGCGCAGCGTCGGGTCGAGGACCAGGGCGCGGTCGAGGTCGCGCCGCCCGGCCTCCAGATCACCGAGCATGAAGCGCGCCGTCGAGCGCAGCAGCAGCGCCTCGGCGTCGTCGGGCCGGGCGGCGAGGGCGCGGTCGAGCAGCGCCAGCGCCTCGTCCGGCCGCTGGGCGTCGAGCAGCTCGCGCGCCTCGGCGACGGCGGTGGCCGGCGCCCCGGAGTCCTGGACGGGGAACGGCGCCGCGACCTCACCGGCCGCCGCGGGGGCGGCCGGGAGGAGCGTGAGAAGGGGGACGGTGGCGAGAAGGACGGTGACGAGGCGGCGGCAGCGGTGGGGCCCGGTACGTCGAGGCATGGCAGTTCGGCAATCTAGCGGAACCCCGCCCGCTTGCCAAGCCGCCCGCCCGCCCAGCGACGAGCACTGAGCCTGTCGACGGGCGGGGTCCGCTGACTTACGACGCGCTCCACCCGAAGCGCAGCAGCTCGATGCGGCCGCCCTGCATCGGCTCGCCCTCCAGGCGCACGTAGTCGCCGCGCTTCAGGTCCTCGAACTCGCGGCGGTCGGTGGTGCCGGCGTCGTAGGGCATGACGATCGTCTGCGTGCCGTAGCGGTCGGTGCGCAGCACGAACTCGCCGCGCCGGACGTCGACGTCCTCCACCGTGCCGGCGTAGCGCTGGCCCTCGACGTTGCGGTCGTCGTCGTAGTCGCCGGTGCGGTCCTGGCGGCTCTGTTCGACGGTGATGGCGTCGGTCACCCAGTCGCCGCGCGAGTCGCGCTGGACGCGGGTGCGCACCACGTCGCCGGCCTCGAGGTTGGCCACCTCGTAGCGGTCGCCCTGGTAGTAGACCACCGTGCCCGAGCGGTAGTGGAAGGTCTCGACGCCGCGGTTGGTGTCGAGCTCGATCTCGCGGTCGCTGGTGTCGACGCGGCGCACCTCGCCGGTGAGCGTGGTGACGGCGTCGTCCTCGTCGTAGGGATCGTCGTCGTAGGGATCATCGGAGCCGCCGACGCGGTCGCGGACGCTGCGCTCGACGTCGATGCGCTGCGCCCGCCAGCCGGTGTTCGTCTGCACGGCGTCGACGACGATGACGTCGCCGGCTTCGAGGTTCTCCGGCTGGTACTGGCGGCCCTCGAAGTACACCGGCGTGTCGTCGTCGTAATTCACGGTGACCAGCCGGCGGTCGCCGGTCCACAGGTCGATCTCGTTGGCGTAGGTCTCGACGCGCTCGATCTCGCCGCGCAGGTCGGTGCGGCTGACGCGGTCGTCGCCGCCGCCGCCGCCGCCGCCGAGGATGCCGGTGCCGCAGCCGGCGAGGGCGACGAGCAGCAGCAGGACCAGCAGGACGGGGAAGGCGGCGTGGAGCAGGTGGACGGCGAAGGGGCTGCGCGGAGCCGCCAGGGCGCGGATCGAAGCGCCGGGGCGGTGGGGAGGCTGCGGAGTCTTCATGGCGGGAGTCCTTCCTTCCTGGTGCACGGCTCGGGTCGATGATGCCGGCGGCTGCCGGTCTCGCTGGTCGGAACTGCAAAGGCAGGGCCAGGGCCCACCGAGGAGCCCTGAGGAGCCCGCAACGCGGGCCTCTCGAAGCTCGTCCTGAGCCTGCCGAAGGGGGCGGGACCCGCCACGGGTGCCGGCGCCAACCGGTCGGCAAGCTACAATCCCGGCCGTGACCCCCGCACCGCAACCCGCGCCGGACGTCGGCCTGCCCTCGCCGGCCGAGATCGCCGGCGCCCTGCGCAAGCGCGTGGTGGGCCAGGAGACGGCGATCCGCGAGATGGCGGTGGGGCTCGCCAAGCACCTCGCCGGCCTGCCGAGCGGCAACGTGCTGATGATCGGCTCCTCGGGCACCGGCAAGACGACGCTGATGCGCGCCGTCGAGGAGCTGCTGGCCGCCCACCCGCGGCTCGAGCAGCGCTCGACGCTGGTGCGCATGCACGCCAACGTCCTCGGCGAGGAGGCGGCGCGCGGCCGCCCGGGCGCGGCGGTGCTGTCGCGCCTGCTCGAGCGGGCCCGCGAGCAGCTCCCCGACGACCAGCTCCCCCCCGCCGCCCCGGCCGACGCGGTGCTGGCGCGCGCCGCCCGCGGCCTGGTGTTCATCGACGAGGTCGACAAGATCCGCAGCCAGGTGGGCGACCGCCCGAACGTCGAGGGCATCCGCGCCCAGGAGGCGCTGCTGACGCTGATCGAGAACGAGGCGGTGCCCTTCGACCTGCCGGAGTGGGCCGGCGGCGGCCACGTCCGCGTCGATTCCTCGAACCTGTTGTTCGTCTGCGCCGGCGCCTTCGAGGGCCTCTACCAGACGGTCTACGACCGGGTGACGATCGGCCGCGACCGCGGCGCCCTGAAGGCGGTGACCACGGTCGAGGAGGGCGAGGTCCACGAGCGCCTCCAGTTCTCGCTGCGCGACTGGCTGAGCCACCAGGACCTCTTCGACTACGGCATGAGCCCGCAGTTCCTCTCCCGCTTCGAGGCGGTGGTCCTGCTCCAGGACCTCGAGGTCGACGAGCTGGTCCGCATCTTCCTCGAGAGCCCCGACTCGGCGTTCCTCCAGTCCCGCGCCTACTTCGCCACCCGCGGCATCCGCCTGGCGCTGTCCCCGGCCGCGGTGAAAGCCATCGCCCGGGCCGCGGCGGCGCAGCCCCGGCTGGGGGCACGGGCACTGAAGGAGGTCTTCCGGCGAGTCATCCGCGACTACGAGTTCGAGCCGGACCGCTACGCCCAGGACGGCGCCCTGGTGGTCGACGAGGCGGAGGTGGCGGCGGGGCTCGCGTAGAGCAGCAAGTTTGGCTCCCAGGGCATCCGCGCAGCACATACCGACAATGCGAACGACGTTGGAACTGCCGGACGAGCTGCTAGAGCGAGTGAAGGCCAAGGCATTGGAGCGGGGCATCTCGCTGAAGGAGCTGGTGAGCACGGCGCTCGCCAAGGAGGTGGGACCGGCGCCTGTCGCACTGCCGCCGCATCGGGTCCGATTCCCGATCTTCTCGTCTGAGACTGCGGGAGGCCTGGAACTGACCCACGCGGACCTCGCTCGCGCCGAAAACGAGGAGGACCGCCGCCGCGGGGCCGTACCTCCCTGAGGTCGACGTCCTGATGACAATCTGAACGCCCGTCACGGCGGAAGAAGTCGCCTGGTTCGAAGGTCAGGAGGAACTTAGCGTTGTCGCCCTCGGCCGCGTGATGCTTGCTCCGGGTGCTCACCAATCCGGCCTAGCTCAAGGACGAGGTGCCGGAGGCGGCGGACTGGCAGGCCTGGGATCGTCTGGTCTCGGATGAGCGGTTCAACCCGGTCGAAGGACCGGCGGACCCTCGAACGGGAGTGGCGCTCCCTGACCGCCTCCGCCGCCGCCCGCTGCGCCGAGACCGACACCTACCTCGCCGCCTTCGCCCGCGCCGGCCACTACCGCCTGCCGCCCTTCGACCGGGATTCGCGCAACTTCAGGGCATCGACGTCCTCGTGCTCGACTAACCGACTGGCAGGCCCACGGAGGCGTTGCCGATCGAGCCGCGTCCCAGCAGCAGCAACGGGATGCGACTCGGTGGGTGACCGCCCCAACCGTCAAGACACTCCACCCTCAGCCGGTGTTCCTGACGCTGATCAGAATTGAGGCGTTGACCCTGGACCTGCACGCGTGGGCGGGCCAGCGGCTAGTCCGGCATCGGCTCGCCGATGCAGCCTAACAGCGCCTCTCCATTGACCAGGCTCAGCAAGGTCTGATGCAGAGGCGGGAGAACGGGGTCACGTCACTGCCAGAAGAACTAACCCGTTGGCCTCGTGGGCCGCGGAGCTACTCGCCCACCTCACTCCGGAGAATGAGATGTGATGATTACAGTCGCTCTCTTATCGAGAACTCCACCGAGGTGGAAGTGACCCTATGACAGGGTACCAACATCTTGGTCAAGCTGCAAGAGGCTAGACCACTTGTGAGACTCGAAGCGTCTATGCACCTCTAGGTCCGAGGCTTCGTCGGCCTCTGCACGGGTGAGTTCTCCTGAAGAGACTAGGAACTCACGCTTCCTATCGATGGAGTCAAAATTGTCAAAATTAAAAATATAGCCTCCGACGCGGTTGTACTTACCTTCAAAGTAGGTGCGCACGAGCCGCCGCGGCCTGATCGGAGATGAAACCGTGAGGTCAACACGCTCGAGAAAGCGGGAGATCAGGCGGTCCATTCTGAAGAGCAGATCGAGGTCATTAAGTTCAATAAAATAAAGTACCCAGCCATAAGATTTCTTATCTGAAATAGCACCAGTTATCATCAGATTGACATCGGTCATCAGCGAGCGATACTGGCACTCGAGCACTTCGTCAACTACGGCGCCTGAGAAGGTCCGGCTACGGAAGCGGGAAATCCGTCCAACAAGTCGTCCAATAAAGCGGTCGACGCTGGCCTGTCGAACCGAGGTTCTATGAGGTGTTAAGTGATAACCTAGAAAATCGAAGCCCCTCTCTAGTGGCGAACAGCGCCGCTTGTCTGGATTCAGTTCTAACCCCAATTCGGCTAGCGCTGCCGTAGTTGTTGTCTCGGCATCGCTGATTTCAGTCGCGGAGCCAATGACTACAATGTCATCAACAAATCGTCTCCAGTATACAGGCTGCGCAGCAATGGAGTTATCAAAATCAGTAAGATAAATCTCGGCGAGAATATTAGATATGGGTAAACCTTGCGGCACTCCTGATGAATTCAACTGTGGACGATCAGTCCGGCGGCTGTGGCGAGGTACCGTAGGATTCTGTATGGCGCGACGAATAAGCACTAGTATGCGTCGTGACTTCACGCGACGCTCGATGACGTTAAGCAAGGAGGCGTGATCAATGTTGTCGTAAAAGGTTCGGATGTCGAATCTTGCTACCCACTGGCCACTTACTGTTTCGATGGTCGAGCGCACCTCTCTCACCAGCTGATTCGGAAGATCTCTGCCGACGCGTTCCGGAAAAATTGAATGCAATACTTCTTTGAGGATTTGAAGTACAATCCGATCGCGCACGGTGGGTTGAGCGAGAACTCGGGGCGGTTTGTCTCTACCTTTGGAGACTAAGCGTTCGACGTAGGGGGTGAATCTGTACTCGCCGGCCAAGACTTTGCGCTTGGCTATGGAGAGTTGAGTAGACTCAAAAGTATCTGGGCGTACTCCGTCGAGACCTCGAAATGAACGTCCCCGAAGTTCACCGAGGACCTGGTCCATATTGGTAAGTGTAAACCACTTACGGAAATGCTGGTAAGGGGCTCGCTTGGTGCCGGGCGTGTGACTTAGGCTGAAAAAAACCATAATAACACTGCGGCTAGTGCTGTAGGTGGAAGGAAGTAAACCAGAAAGCGAAGTGATCTCTGGAGCATGACATGAGCTCGATCGAGAAGAAGGCGGGATCGGGCGGCTTCATAGTAGCCGGCGGGATGAGTGGTTTTGAAGCTCAAATAATCTATCGAGTGGTGGTTGGCGTACTTTTCTAGAATCGCTCGATAATCAAAGAGGAGTTGGTCGTAAATGCTGCTTCTCTTACCCTCTCTTTTTGAAGGGTCCAGTCGAGACCTGCTGAGATACATCAACTCGATGCCGCATCGGTGCATTCTCTCAGCCTCTACGCCAAATCGCTCGCGCCCAATTAGCAGGGAGAGGATGAGGACGGCAACGGATAGAAGGACTTGGGTTGCGCGAAAATACGGAGAACCCTCCGTTGTTTGCACAAAGTCTCCCAAGCCACTCGCTATCAGAATAAGAGAGTACAGAGACAGCGACCATTGTGAGTATCTCTCATGCTGGAGCAGACGATTGTACGTGAAAAATCTGACTTTTGAGGTCGTCTCGATTTTTCGGCGGAGTTCAGGGATATCTTCGTCGGTAGGAGGTTCCATGGGGGTCTGGTGCTCCTTAGTCGGGGAGAGGAGCATAAACCATAGCCGAAGAGAGCCTGCAGTGCAAGTTGCTAGAGGGAGGCATCGTCACTCGTTGCTCAGGGGCAAGGAACTGGCCATCCGATTGTATTGGAGCACGGAACCGCTATCTGGACCCCCGCCCGAGCAGCCGAGGCAGGAACGTCAGCGCGAACAGCAGCACGAACGCCGCCGCGAACTGGAGGAAGATCGTGGTCCCATCGCCGGACTCGGTTGTCGCCAGCCGGAACAGCGCCGCCGCGAACCAGGTGAACACGGCGACCGCCGGTGCCAGCCCCAGAGCCGTCGCCGACAAGAAGACGGCCGGCCGGACGCCCGCCAATGCCGCGGCATAGTTGACCAACGCGTAGGGGATGGGGACGAAGCGCAGGCGGACCAGGGTCCAGAAGGCGTGGCGCTCGACCATGCGTTCCAGGCGCCGCAGGCGCTCGCCGAGGAGGTGCTCGACGAAGTCCTTGCCGAGGAGGCGGCCGAGGAGGTAGGTCACCGCGGCGCCGCCCCAGGTGCCGGCGAAGTTCAGCGCGGCGCCCCACGCGAAGCCGAAGACCAGGCCGCCGGCGAGGATCTGCGGGCTCACCGGCTTGCCGTGGGGGCAGAGCAGCTGGTTGGCGGCGAGCAGCGCCAGCTGCGCCCAGGGGTGGGCCGCAAAGAGCTGGTAGGTATCGGCCAGCGCCTCCGGGTCGAGCCGCTC
>CAZLBJ010000215.1:0-8165 GCA_964557755.1 uncultured Thermoanaerobaculia bacterium | reverse complement strand
CTCGCCGTCTGGTGCCGTCCCGACGCCGCCCTCGGCGTCGCCGTCCTCGGCCTCTGGCGCTGGTGGCGCGAGCGCCGGCTGCCGCAGCGCTTCGGCTGGCCCGCGGCGGCCACCGTCGCCGCCGGCCTGCTCGCCGCCCGCCTGTGGTTCGGCACCTTCGTGCCGCAGACGCTCGCCGCCAAGCGCCTGCAACTCCGCTGGCGCCCCGGCATCTGGCCCGGCGGCACCGACTTCTGGCCCGCTTTCCTGGAGAGCGTCGCCGGCAGCACCTACCACACGTCCCTGGTGCCGCTGCTGGTGCTCGGCGCCGCCGGCGCGGTGGCCGCCTTCCGCCGCGCCGGCGACGGCGTGCGCACGCTGCTGCTGTGGGCGGCGGCGACGGTCGTCGCCTATCCGCTGCTCGGCGTCGCCATGTACGCCTGGTACGGCATCCCGCTGGTGCTCGCGCTGCTGGTCGGCTACGCCTGGGCGGCCGGCGCCGCGGGCCGCGCCGTCCATGCCTACCTCGGCGGCGCCGGCCGCCGCCCGCCGGCCGCCGTCGCCGCCGGCCTCCTTGCCGCCGCGCTGGTGGCCGCACCAGTGGCGTCGCTGGCGGTGGCGCGCGCCCGGCTGCTGCTCGCCGCGTCGGCGCGGGCGCCGCGGCTGGAGCTCTACCGCGAGGCCGGCCTGTGGCTGTCGCGCCACGCACCGCCGGACGCCCGCGTGGCGGCGATGGAGGTGGGCACCGTGGGCTTCTTCAGCGAGCGCCACGTCCACGACCTGCTCGGCCTGGTGTCGCCGGAGGCGCTGCCGGCGATCGCCGCCGGCGACCTGGTGGCGGCCTTCCGCGCCGGCGACCCGGACCACTTCCTCTACTACTCGCCGCAGGCGTCGTTGCTCGACCTCGTGGTGCGCTCGCCGGGCTTCGCCGACGGATGGTCCGAGGCGGCCCGCTTCGAGCGCGGCGGCCAGTCGGTGGTGGTGTACCGCCGGACCGGTGAGGCCGGGCGGCGACCGCCGATGTATTACGATGGGCCTCCGTCCCGATCCCCGGTCCCGCAGGAGGTCCCATGAGCGATGCCCGTCCGCGCCAGCTCCCGTCCCCGCGCCCGCCTTCCCTGCGCCCGCCGTCGCGGCGGCTCCTCGCCGCCGCCCTCGTGCTCCTCGCCGTGCCCGCCGCGCCGCAGGCGGCGGCCGAGGCCGACGCCGAGGCGCGGCGGGTGGCCGAACGGGTGATGGAGGCGCTGGGCGGCGCGGACGCCTGGGCGCGGGTGCACCTCGTCCATTTCGGCTTCGCCGGCCGCCGCACCCACCACTGGGACCGCTCGACCGGCCGCCACCGGGTGGAGGGGGAGACGCGCGACGGCGAGCCCTTCGTGGTCATCGCGGACCTCGACACCCGCCGCGGCCGCGCCTGGCTCGACGGCGCCGAGGTCACCGGCGAGAAGGCCGCGGAGCTGCTGGAGACCGCCTACGGCGCCTGGGTCAACGACACCTACTGGCTGCTCATGCCGTACAAGCTGCTCGACCCCGGCGTCCACCTCACCTACGAGGGCACCGAGAGCCTCGACGGCGTCCCTTACGACGTCCTCGGCCTCGCCTTCGAGGGCGTCGGGCTGACCCCGGGCGACCGCTACTGGGCGTGGATCAACCGCGACACCGGCCTGATGGACCGCTGGGCCTACCGCTTGCAGAGCCAGCCAGAGGACGCCGAGCCGACGGTGTGGCGGTGGCAGGGCTGGGATTGGCACGGCCCGGACGGCGCGCGGGTGCGTCTCGCGCCGCGGCGCGAGACGCTGGACGGCGAGCGCACGCTGGAGCTCGACCCGATCGAGGTCTCCGACGCCGTGCCGGAGGCCCTGTTCGCCGCCCCCTGAGCCGCCGCCCCGCACGCCGTTCGCCATGCACGAGATCTTCACCGACGACTGGGCCCGGCAGTGGTGCCGCGCGATCCGCGCCAGCGAGGCCTACCGGCGCGCGGCGGCGGGCTGGGAGGGCGCCGTGCTGGTGGTGATGAGCGCCGACGCGGCGATGGGCGTGCCGCGCGCCCGCGCCGTCTACCTCGACCTCGCCGAAGGCGACTGCCGCTGCGGCCGCCGGGCGTCGGCGGACGACCGCGAGGACGCCGTCTTCGAGCTGCGCGCCACGCCGGCGGTGTGGAAACGTGTGCTCTCCGGCGAGATGGAGCCGATGTGGGGCCTGATGGCGGGCAAGATCGAGCTCGCCCGCGGCTCGATCACCAAGCTGATCCCCTACGCCCGCGCCGCCAAGGAGCTGATGCACGCCGCCGCCGCGCTGCCCGCCACCTTCCCCGCCGGCTGGCACGGCGACGCGGAGGC
Organism: uncultured Thermoanaerobaculia bacterium; assembly: GCA_964557755.1. Classification (GTDB taxonomy): domain Bacteria; phylum Acidobacteriota; class Thermoanaerobaculia; order Multivoradales; family JBCCEF01; genus CAZLBJ01. The sequence goes on along the minus strand of CAZLBJ010000215.1, from coordinate 5,847 downwards.
CTGACCCCGGTGCGCCACCTGATCCCCTTCGCACTGCTGCTCCTCCTCAAGGCGGTGTCCAACCTGTTCTGGCGCAAGGAGGTCCACTGGGTGGGCGAGGTCGGCCCCGGCGACCGCTGGGAGGACGTCCGCGTCGTCGCCATCCTCAACCACACGAGCCTCTACGAGTGGGTGTTCGCCGGCGTCTGCCCGAACCGCTTCCTGCGTCAGATCGCGCTGCACGGCGTCGTGCCGATCGCCGAGAAGACCTCCAAGCGGCCGCTGGTGGGCGCCTTCTTCCGCACCGTCGCCGCCCACGTGGTGCCGATCAGCCGCCACCGCGACCACACCTGGCGCACGGTGATCGAGAAGGTGGACGACCCGAAGGCGATGCTGCTGATTCTGCCGGAGGGGCGCATGATGCGGCGCAACGGCCTCGACCACGAGGGCAAGCCGATGACGGTGCGCGGCGGCATCGCCGACGTCCTGCTGCTGGTGCCGGACGGCAAGCTGCTGCTCGCCTACAGCGGTGGACTGCACCACGTGCAGGCGCCGGGCGAGCACGTGCCTCGCCTGTTCCGCACCGTGCGCATGAACTTCGAGCGGGTCGACGTCGCCGCCTACCGCGAGGCGATGCTGGCCGAGGGGGAGGCCGGCTTCCGCAGCCGGGTGAAGGCCGACCTCGAGGTGCGGCGCGACCGCTGGTGCCCGGCGACCCCGGAGTCGGCGCCGGGGCTGGGGCGGACGGAGGTCAGCCCGCCCCGCGCAGCAGGCCGCACAGCTCGTCCGGGTCCACCGGCTTGACCAGGTGGTGGTCGAAGCCGGCCTCGGCCGAGCGCTCGCGGTCCTCGCTGCGGCCGTAGCCGGACAGCGCGATGAGCAGGATGCGGCCGCCGTCGCCGTCCTCGGCGTCGCGCACCCGCCGCGCCACCTCGTAGCCGTCGAGCCCGGGCAGCCCGATGTCGACCACCGCGGCGTCGAAGTCGCCAGCCTGGATGCGCTCGACGCCGCTGGCGCCGTCCGCCGCCGTGGCGACCTCGAAGCCGCGCCCCTCGAGCAGCAGGGCGAGCATCTCGCGGGCGTCCTCGTTGTCCTCGACGAGCAGCACCGAGACCGGCGTGTCGGGCTGCGGGCCGGACTCCTCGGGGGCGCCCTCGAGCGGCGCTTCCGCCGCCTCCGCGGCGGCCGCGGCGGCCCCGGCGGCCAGCGGCAGGCGCACGGTGAAGCGGCTGCCCTGCCCCTCGCCGGGGCTCTCGGCGCGCACCGTGCCGCCGTGCAGCGCCACCAGCCGCTCGACCAGGGCCAGGCCGAGGCCGAGGCCGCCGCTGCTTCGTTCCAGCGACTCGTCAGCCTGCGCGAAGAGCTGGAAGATGCGCTCGAGCATCTGCGGCGCGATGCCGATGCCGTCGTCGGCGACGGTGAGCACCGCGGCGCCGTCCTCCGGGCGCGCCCGGACCTCGACGTGGCCGCCCTCGGGCGTGTACTTGGCGGCGTTGGTGAGCAGGTTGTCCACCACCTGCTCGAGGCGCACGGGGTCGGCTTCGAGGGGCATGGGCTGGTCTCCCAGGTCGAGGGTGAGGCGGTGACCGCGGCGCTCCATGAGGCCCGCGGCCGACTCTACCGCCCGGCTCACCACCGCCGCCAGGTCGACGCGCTCGCGGCGCAGCGTGATCTTGCCCTGGTCGATGCGCGAGACGTCGAGCAGGTCGTCGACCAGCCGCGCCAGGTGCCAGAGCTGGCGCTCGGCGATCTCCAGCGGGCGGGCGACGTGGGCCTCGTGGCCGTTGCTCTCGCGCACCGCGTGCAGCGCCGTGCCGACGACGCCGAGCGGGTTGCGCAGCTCGTGGGCGAGGGTGGCGAGGAACTCGTTCTTGCGCTGGTCGCGCTCGTCGAGCTCGGCGTAGAGGGCGACGACGCCGCGGTTGGTCTCCTCGAGCTCGGCGTCGAGACGCTCGAGCGCCGCGTCGCGGGCCGCCAGGCGGGCGAGCAGCTCGCCCACCTCGGGGTCGAGCGCCCCGAGGCGCCGCGCCTCGTCGGCCAGGGCCTCCGGCGCCGCCAGGGCGGCGGCCAGCTCCTCGTCGTCGCGCCGGCCGAGGGGCTGCGCCAGGTAGAGGACGCCGCCGCTCAGCTCGGCGCCCGGCACCAGCTCGCGGCAGCGCGCGGCGGCCTCCCGCAGCACGCGGTGCGGGCCGGCGACCGCGGCCACCAGCTCGCCGTCGTCGTCGACCTCCAGGCGCACCTCGCCGCCGCCGGCGTCGCAGACGCGGCGGGCGGCCTCCGACACCGCCAGCGCCAGCGCCGAGCGGACGGCGGCGTCGAGGCCGCCGGCGCGGCCGAGCGCCAGCACCGCGGCGCGGGCGGCCGCCGCGTCGCCGGCGGCAGCGAGCTCGCGGCGCCAGCTCACGACGCTCTCCACGGCTCCTCCCGGGCGCGCCGGCGGCGCATCACCAGCACCGCCGAGTCGTCGCGGCCGCGCCGGAAGTCGCGGTGCAGCACGCCGGCCACGACGCCGGGGTGGCGCAGCGCCAGGCCCGGGTAGTCGGCCAGCTTCCAGCGCGTGTTCAGGCCGTCGCTGTGCAGCACCAGCAGCGCGTCGTCGTCCATCTCGGCCTCGAAGGCCTGGACGTTCGACGCCGCGTGGCCGAGGGTGCCGTGGTGGGAGACGAGGTGGCGGCGCTCGCCGCCGGGCGCCTCGACCACCGCCGCCACGTTGCCGACGCCGGCGAAGCGCACGCGGCCGCCCCGCGGTGCCCAGTGGGCGACGCCGGCCACCGCGCCGCGGGTGGCGCCGAGGGCGCGGTGCATGCCCGCGATCATCGCCTCGGGCGGGTCCAGCGGATGGTCGCAGACGTAGCGCAGCGCCTCGCGCGCCGCCTCGGCGGCCACCGGCCCGTGCCCCAGGCCGTCGCACAGCACGCCGACCAGGCCGCCGGCGTGCTCGGCCACCGCCCAGGCGTCGCCCAGGGCGCTCTCCCCTTCGAGCGGCGCCACCACGGCGCCGGTCTCGAAGCCGCTGGTGTCGATGCCCGGCTGGAGCTTGCGGCCGAGGCGGAACCACATCACGGTGCCGCCGCCGGGCGGCGCGAAGACGTCGAGCTCCTGGGCGGCGCGGCGCACGGCGCCGAGACCGGTTCCGGGGGTGCCGGCGGTCGAGTAGCCGTCGGTGAAACAGCGCGCGACGTCGCGCATGCCGGGGCCGCGGTCCATGGCGGTCACCTCGAGCACCGGCGCGTCGGGGCCGGCGGGCGTCCACCACAGCGCCAGCTCGCCGCCGCCAGCGTGCTGGAGCAGGTTCTTGGCCACCTCGGTGACGGCCAGCGCAGCGGTGCCGACCGAGGTGTCGTCGAGGCCGAGGCGGCGGGCGAGGAGGGTGACGGCGCGCCGCGCGCCGCCGACCTGCGACAGGTCGTGGAGGCGCAGGAAGAGGCTGCCGGAGAGCGACGAGTGGACGCGGTGCGGGTCGCAGCCCGCGGCGTCGGGAGGCCCTTGCGGCGTCGGGCGGTGCAGGGTGGTACCCGGTCCGCCGGTCATGGCAGCCACCGCGTGATCGCCACCCGGGTGCCGCACCCGGGCTCGGAGTCGATGTGGAACTCGTTGACCAGCCGGCTGGCGCCGGAGAGGCCGAGACCGAGGCCGGTGCCGGTCGAAAAGCCGTCCTGCAGCGCCCGCTGGACGTCGGGGATGCCGGGCCCGTCGTCGCGGAACTCCAGGCGCAGGCCGCGGCGGCCGCCGCGGTCGACCTCGCGCAGCTCGACCTCGCCGCCACCGCCGTGGTCGAGCGCGTTACGGGCCAGCTCGGAGGCGGCGGTGATCATCTTCGTCTGCTCCACCAGGCCGAAGCCGATGGCGCCGCTCCACTCGCGGACCCGCCTGCGGATGCGCACGATGTCGGTCTTCTCACGGATGGGGAGGACCTCCTCCCGGACGGCACTCATGCGTCGTGGTGCCTTCCCGTGGCGTCGCGGAGCAGGGCCAGGCCCCGATCCACGTTCAGCGCCGTCCGGATGCCGTGCAGGGTGACTCCCATCTCGACCAGCGTGATGGCCACCGCCGGCCGCATGCCGACGACCACCGTGGCGGCGTCGAGGATGCGCGAGCAGGCGGCGACGTTGCCGAGCACACGGCCGATGAAGGAGTCGATGACCTCGAGCGACGAGACGTCGATCAGGACGCCGCGGGCGCCGTGGTCCGAAATCGCCTGCGTCAGGTCCTCCTGCAAGCCCACGGCCAGCTCGTCGTCGAGCTCGACCTGGATGGTGGCGAGCAGGACGGGGCCGATGCGCAGGATGGGGATGCGGGTGCTCAAGCCCTCAGCTCCGCGCCGGCCTCCCCTGCCACCAGCGCCGCGGGGTCGTCGCCGCGGCGCTCCAGGGCGAAGGCGAAGGCGTCGGCCAGGCTGGCCTTCGTGGTCACCGCCGAGAGGTCCAGCCCGAGCTGCACGATGGTCTGCGCGATCTGCGGCCGGATGCCGCTGACGATGCACTCGGCGCCCATCAGGCGCGCCGCCTCCACCGTCTTCAGCAGGTGCTGGGCGACCAGGGTGTCGACCGTCGACACGCCGGTGATGTCGAGGATGGCGGTGTCGGCGCCGGTGGCGACGATGCGCTCGAGCAGCGTCTCCATCACCACCTGCGTGCGGCTGCTGTCGAGGGTGCCGACCAGCGGCAGGGCGAGGATGCCGTCCCACAGCTTGACCACCGGCGTCGACAGCTCCAGCAGCTCCTCCTGCTGGCGCGAGATCACCGACTCGCGGGAGGCCTGGAAGGTCTCCACCATCATCAGGGCGAGGCGGTCGACGAGCTGGTCGGCACGCCAGATCTCGTCGCGCAGCTCCTCGGCGTCCTCGACGCGGTGGAACAGGCGGCCGAACAGCGGCCGCTTCAGGAGGAGGATGAACAGCGCGTTCTCGCGCGGCGAGACGCCGAGGCGCACCCGCGAGTGCGAGATCTCGGCGAGCAGCTCGCGGGCGGCGCCCGAGGCCGTCGGCTCGTAGGTGGCGAGGTCGCTCTCGGCGGCCTCGGCGAGCAGCTCGAGCACCTCCTGGCACTGCTGGCGCAGCTCCCCCTCGCCGATCAGCTCCGAGCGGCGCACCCCGGCGTCGCCGAGGTGCTCCATCCACTCGCGCTCCAGGTCGTCGCGCTCCTCGCGCAGGATCTGCGCCGTCATCGAACCGTCACTCATCAGGGACCTCCGTCGTGGTGCTCGCTCGTCTCTCGGGTGTGGTGGCCGTGAGGTCCCCCAGGCGGATGCGCCGTGCACCCGCGACCTCGGCGTAGCGCTCGGGGAAGCAGGTCAGGATCAGCACCTGGCAGCGCCTCCCGACGCGGGAGAGCACCTCGCCCAGCGCCAGCAGGCGTGCCGGGTCGGTGTGACCGAGGGCGTCGTCGACGATCAGGGGGACCCCCTCGGCCGGTGACACAAGCACGGCACATGCCAGTCGCACCAGGAGGGCGAGCTGCTCCTGGGCGCCGGTGGACAGGCGGGCGTACTCGAGGGTGACGCCGAAGGCGGTGCGGCGTGCGACGTGGAGCCGCTCGTCGAGCTCGACCGCGAAGCCGTCGCCGAAAAGGGGGCGGCCAAGCTCCTCGACGGTGCGCGCCAGCGGCTCGCTGTAGGTGCGGCGGGCGGTCTCGCGCGCGTCCTCGACGGCAGCCAGGAGACGGGCGGCGGCGGCGGCCCGCGCCTCCACCGAGGCGGCGGCGCGGCGGGCGGCGGCGAGGCGGCCGCGGGCCTCCTCGAGACGCTCGAAGACGGCGCGGTCGCCGGCGGTCTCGAGGCGCGTGCGCACCGCCAGGTGCTCGTCCTCGGCGGCGCGCTGCTCGCGGCGCAGGCGGTCGAGCGAGGAGGAGGCGGCGGCGGCGCGGCGGC
>CAZLBJ010000214.1:0-3937 GCA_964557755.1 uncultured Thermoanaerobaculia bacterium | reverse complement strand
AGACGGGCACGTAGAGCGATGCGACGACGATGGTTCGCGGTCCGGTCCGCCCGTCACGGTAAGAGAGTAGACAGAGAGATCATCGCGATCGGCAGCGCCACCGGGCCGAGCGCTATCTCCACGACGCCATAGCCTCATGCCGCCGCAGAGCGGATCGCCGAGTCGAGGTCGTGCCATATGTCGTCGGGGTCCTCGATGCCGACGCTGAGGCGGAGGAGGGAGGGGGGCAGGTGCTCCTGGCCGGCAATGGCGGCGCGGCGCTCCATGGTGGATTCCACCGAGCCGAGGCTGGTCGTGTGGCGGACCAGGCGCACCGCGCGGCAGACGGCGTCGGCCTCGGCGGCGCCGCCGGCGACGTCGAAGGAGATGATCGAGCCGAAGCCGTCGAGCTGGCGGCGGGCGATCTCGTGGGTGGGGTGCGACGGCAGGCCCGGGTAGCGCACCTTCGCCACCCGCGGGTCGGCCTCCAGGCGCTCGGCGAGGGTCGCCGCGGTGCGCTGGGCGCGCTCCAGCCGCAGCGCCATGGTACGCGCGCCGCGCACCGCCAGGAAGGCCTCGAGGACGCCGGGCGTCGCGCCGGCCAGCTCGCGTGCCGCCACCAGCTTGGCGTGCAGCTCCGGGTCGCGCGTCGTGGCGACGCCGGCGAGGAGGTCGGAGTGGCCGCCGATGAACTTGGTCGCCGACTGCATCGAGACGTCGGCGCCGAGCGCCAGCGGGCGCTGATTGAGCGGCGTCGCGAAGGTGCCGTCGACGGCGAGCACGCTACCCGGCTTGCGCGGCGCGGCGCAGACGGCGGCGAGGTCGGCGACCACCAGCAGCGGGTTCGACGGCGACTCGAGCCACAGCAGCTCGGCCGCCGCGCAGGCGCGCACCCAGCCTTCCGTGTCGTCAACGGCGAGGCGCTCGACCGTCCACCGCCCCTTCTCCTCGCCGGCCTCGGCGAGCGCCGCGACGCCGTGGTAGCAGTCCGCGGGGATCACCACCCGCGAGCCGGTGCCGAGCGTGTCGAGGACGGCGGCGGCGACCGCCATCCCCGAGGCGAAGGCCACCGCCCGCCCGCCCTCCAGCCCGCCGACCACCGCCTCCAGAGCCTCCCAGGTCGGGTTGCCGTGGTCGCGGGAGTAGGTCCGCCCTTCGCCGTGCAGGTAGTTCGACGCCGGCACCGGCGGCACGTTCAGCGGCGCCCCGGGGCGGTCCTCCCTGCCGGCGGCGACCAGCCACGACGCCGGCTTGAGATCGATCTCGTCGTCTGTCACGCCGGTCCTCTAGACGCCCACGTGCTGCCAGGAGGCGGCGAGCCGGCGCAGCTCGGGCTCGACCTCGGGCCAGTCGTGCAGCATGGCGGGATCGAAGTCGGCTCCGTTGGGCCAGACGAGCGTGTGCGCCTCCGGATCCAGACGAACCTGGTCGAAAACGGCCGGATCGGCCAGGGAACCGAAGAGCTCGCCCGCGAGCACCGGGCGGAAGTCGATCACCTGGGCGGTGCCGTCGTCGAATTCGATACGCAGGGTGAAGTCGGCCACCTTGTCGAATCCGATCACACGATGCAGCTCATGGCGCATAGTTGTCTACCTCAGGGGCTCGATCTTAGAGGGCAGCCGGCCTCCCTGCAACGCGTGCCAGCACTCGTGTAGCTCGTCGCGGTGGATTTCGGCCCAGGCCAGCACGAGTCTTTCCTGCGTGGTCGGCAGCGATCCGACGACCCGCTCCAGCGAGCCGAGGGCGTACACCGGCTCAGCTCAGGCATAAACGACTCCTGCCTTGCAGTGCAGCTACTCTATCGCCGCGGGTCGAGCGCGTCGCGCAGGCCGTCGGCGAGGAGGTTGAAGCCGATGACGGTGAGCACCAGCGCGAGGCCGGGGAAGGTCGCCACCCACCAGGCGTCGATCAGGCGGTCGGCGCCCTCGAAGATCATGTTGCCCCACGACGGCGTCGGCGGCTGGATGCCGAGCGAGAGGAAGGAGAGCGAGGACTCGAGGAGGATCACGACACCCACCATCAGGCCGACGAGCACCAGCAGGCTGGCCAGCGCGTTGGGCAGCAGGTGGACGAAGAGGACGCGCAGCGGGTGGGCGCCCAGCGAGCGGGCGGCGACCACGAACTCGCGCTCCTGCAGGGCCAGGAACTCGGCGCGCATCACCCGCGCCGGGGTGGTCCAGGTGGTCAGCCCGATGATCACCACCAGCCAGCCGGTGGCGGGGCTCAGCAACGCCACCACGACGAGCAGCAGGAAGAGGCGAGGCACCGCCATCAGGGCGTCGACCAGGCGCATCAGCACGCCGTCGACCAGCCCGCCGCCCATCGCCGCCGCGGCGCCGACCGCGGTGCCGACGACCGCCGCGATGAGCACCGACAGCAGCGCCACCGCCAGCGACACGCGGGCGCCGTGTACCAGCCGCGCCCAGCCGTCGCGGCCGAAGCGGTCGGTGCCGAGCGGGAAGCGCAGCGCCTCGGGCACGCCCTGCGACGGCAGGTTGGCGAGCGCCGCCTCCGGCCAGCTCTCGCGCCGCCCCAGCCGCTCGGCCACCACCTCGCCGCCGCGGCGCTCGACGCGCTCGGCGAGCAGGCGGCGGCCGTCGGCGAAGACCAGCGGCACGCGCTCGCTGCCCGGCGGCAGGTAGCGCCCCGCCACCGGGTCGAACACCGTCGTCGGGTCGGCGGCGGCCAGCCACGGCGCGGCCAGCGCCACCCCGGCGAGGACGGCGACGAGCAGCGCCCCGACCAGCAGCAGCGGGTTGCCGCGCAGGCGGCGCCACCGCCGCGCCGCCGGCGCGGCTGACGCCGGCGGTCCCGCGGCCGCCGGCAGCGACGGCAGGGTGCGCGACGGCGGCTCGGCGGGCGGCGGCGGTGATCCGGGCGTCGGCATCGTCGAGGCGCTCAGGCGCGGCGCAGCCGCGGATCGGCGGCGGCGTGGGCGAGGTCGGCCGCCAGGTTGCCGGCGATCACCAGCACGGCGGCGAGGGTGGTGGTGGCGAGCAGCACCGGGAAGTCGCGGGTGAGGATGGCCAGGAAGGTCACCTGGCCGACGCCGGGCCAGGAGAACACCACCTCGGCGACGAGGACGCCGTTGAGCAGCGACGGCAGCGACACGCCGAGGAGCTGCAGCAGGGGCGCCACCGCGTTGCGCAGCGCGTGGACGCCGACCACCCGCGCCTCCGACAGCCCCTTGGCGCGGGCGGTGCGCACGTAGTCCTGGCCGAGCACCTCGAGCAGGCTGTTGCGCACGAAGCGCAGCGTGCCGCCGCACATTGCGAGGCCGACGACGCACGCGGGCAGCACCAGGTGGTGGGCGAGGTCGAGCAGGCGCCCCGGCAGCGGCAGGCGCGCGGCGTCCGGCGACGCCAGGTGGCTGGGTGGCAGCACCGGCCACAGGTAGGCGAAGACGAGCACCGCCATCAGCGCGAACCAGAAGATCGGCAGCGAGTAGAGGACCAGCGAGCCGGCGCGCACCAGGTGGTCGCCCAGCGAGCCGCGCCGGCGCGCCGACCAGATGCCCAGCGGCAGCGCCACGCCGTACTCGACGGCGGTCGCCGCGAGGGCGAGCAGCAGGGTCGCCGGCAGCGCCTCGCCGAGCATCCTCGCCACCGGCCGGCCGGTGGCGAACGAGGTGCCCCACTCGCCGCGCACGGCGTTGCCTAGCCAGCGCAGGTACTGCTCGGGCAGCGGCCGGTCGAGGCCGTAGACGCGCTCGAGCCGGCGCATCTGCTCGCCCGGCCGCAGGCCGCTCGGACCGCCGATACCGAGCATGGCCTGCGCCGGGCTGCCCGGGGCGGCGTGGAGGAGGACGAAGGTGAGAGTGACGACCAGCCAGAGCAGCAGCAGCGACGCGGCGGCGCGGCGCAACAGGTAGCGGCTCACCGGCGGCTCACCCCGGCGGCCTCACGGCCTGGCGTCGTCCACCCACCAGTGGCGCGCCTCGTACAGCGTCGACAGGTAG
>CAZLBJ010000213.1:0-6304 GCA_964557755.1 uncultured Thermoanaerobaculia bacterium | reverse complement strand
CCCCCCCGCCCCCCCCACTGGCCCCCCCCCACGCGCTGCCCATCGGGCCGGCCGTTGACCCCCCCCGCGGCCCCGGGCGCCGCCGGGGCGTGGGTCGAGGGCGAGGGCACGCCGCTGATCGCCGCCGCGCGCGGCGGCTCGCCGGAGATCGTCGCGCTGCTGCTCGCCGAAGGCGCCGACCCGCGCGTCGGCGTCGAGGGCGACGGCAACCCGCTGATCTGGGCGGCGCGGCAAGGCAGCGCGGCGATGGTCGAGGGCCTGCTCGCCGCCGGCGCGGATCCGGACGCGTGGGTGGACGGCGACGAGAGCGCCCTCTTCCACGCCGTGCGCGCCGGCGACCCCGAGGTCGTGAGCCTGCTGCTCGCCGCCGGCGCCGACCCCGACGCCCGCTGGGAGGGCGACGGCTCGCCGCTGATCGTCGCCGCCGATCACGGGCACGACGCGGTGGTCGAGGGCCTGCTGGCCGCCGGCGCCGACCCCGACCTCGGCGTCGAGGGTGACGGCAACGCGCTGATCCGCGCCGCCGGGCGCGGCGACCTCGCCACCGTCGAGCGCCTGCTGGCGCGCGGCGCCGACCCCGACGCGGCGGTGCGCGGCGACGGCTCGCCGCTGATCGCCGCCGCCGCCGGCGGCCACCTCGAGGTGGCGCGCCGCCTGCACCAGGCCGGCGCCCGCCTCGACCGCGTGGTGCCCGGCGACGAGAACCCGCTGATCCAGGCGGCCGGCAACGGCCACCTGCCGGTGGTCGAGTACCTCGTCGAGCAGGGGGCCGACGTCGACGCCCGCGTCGTCGTCGACCGCGGCCGGGGCGGCGGCAGCCGCCGCGAGGCGCGCACGCCGCTCGGAATGGCGCGCCGCGGCGGCCACGAGGCGGTGGTCCGCCACCTCCTCGACCACGGCGCCACCGACTGGGGTGGCCCGCTGGAGTAGGCGGTTTGACCGGGCAGGGGGGCTCTGCTAGCTTGCAGGGCCTCCCTCCCCATGACCCCCCTCCCCGACCTCCTCTACCCCCGGCCCACCGCGGCGGTGGACGAGCGCCTGCTGGAGGAGCTGCTGGAGGTCTCGTTCCTCGGTGGCGAGCCGTCGGCCGACCTCGGCGACGCGCTGGAGTCGGTGGAGCTGGGGGCCAGCCCGTGGCAGCCGGAGCTGTTCGCCGACGGCCTCTTCCTCGACGACGTCGTCGGCCGCTGCTTCGCGCTCACCCTCGGCGGCCGGCGCTTCCCGCTGCACCGCCGCTTCCTGCGCCGCGTGCTCAGCCGGCCGCCGGTGGCGGCGGAGGCCGTCCGCTACCGCCAGGACGTCCTCGCCGAGCTCGCCGCCGACCCGGCGCTGCGCGCCCGCGCCGAATCGCTCTACGAGCTGCTGTTCCAACTGCTGGGGCTGTTCAAGAGCCCCGGCACGGGCCTGCACGGCGAGCACGCCGCCTTCCGCCTGGAGATCTTGCGCCTGGTGCAGCGCGTGGTCGACGCCATGGTCGACGACTTCGGGGGCTGCACCTCGGGCCTGGCGCGCCTCCACCAGGTGGGGCTCGAGATCCGCGCCAGCCGCGAGCACCGGGTGCTGGCGTCGCTGCTCGACCACGAGGACCGCCTCTCCGACCTCACCCTGCGCGTGCGCGTCGGCGCCGACGGCCGCATCCGCCGCCTCGCCGTCGGCGGCGTCGAGGAGAACGTCGGCAACGTCTTCCACCGCGGCCCGGTGCGCCGCTGGTGGGACCGGGCGCTCTTGCGCCTGCGCGGCTTCGACGTCGACCCGCGCGAGGTGGTCAACCGGCTGATCGTCGCCGTCTACCTGGAGGTGGCGCCGGCGCTGCGCACGCTGCTGCAGCTCATCGGGCCGCTGCAGCTCTACCTCGGCACGCTGGCCTTCGCGGACCTGGCGCGCGAGCGCGGGCTCGACCTCTGCCGCCCGCAGCTGGTCGAGCCGGAGGCGGGGTTGGCGCTCGGCCGCCTGTGGAACCCGCTGCTCTTGCGCGACGACGAGCCGCCGCCGGTGCCGTGCGACCTCGAGCCGCGCAGCCCGTTCCCCACCGTCGTCGTCACCGGCCCCAACTCGGGCGGCAAGACGCGCATGCTGCAGGCGCTGGGCATCGCCCAGGTGCTGGGGCAGGCGGGCCTGCTGGTGCCGGCGCGCGCGGCGCGGCTGCCGGTGCTCCAGGGACTCTTCGTGTCGCTGGTCGAGCACGCCACCGCCGAGCAGGCCGAGGGGCGCCTGGGCTCGGAGCTGGCGCGCATCCGGCGGCTCTTCGAGGAGATCCGCCCGCGCTCGATGATCCTCCTCGACGAGCTGTGCTCGGGCACCAACCCGTCGGAGGCGGTGGAGATCGTCTCCCTGGTCCTCGACCTCCTCGGCGGCCTGCGCCCGGTGGCCTTCATCACCACCCACTTCCTCGACTACGCCCACCACCTCGAAGAGTCGCCGCCGTACCCGGAGGTCGAGTTCCTGCACGTCGTCTCGACCGCCGACCACGTCCCCACCTACCAGTTCACGGGCGGTGTGGCCGACACCTCGCTGGCCGCCAACACCGCCCGTCGCATGGGCGTCACCTTCGACGCCCTCGCCGACCTCCTGGTCCAGAGGTTCGGCATCGAGCGCCCCGTCCGCCACGGCTAGCTGTCCCGCTCCCGGCGCTTCGCCGCACGCCTACAGCAGGCGTGTGCCATCCGCGGTTGTAGCCCGTGAACTGATTTCGATTGGACGTTTGATGCGCGACTCCTCTTCGGCCCCCTACGACCTCGTGGGCGTCGGCTTCGGCCCCGCCAACATGGCCCTCGCCGTCCTCCTCCAGGAGGAGGCCGAGGACGGCGGGCGCGACCTCCGCCGCCTGTTCCTCGAGGCCAAGCCGGAGCCCGTCTGGCACCCCGGCCTGCTGCTCGAGGACTCGCAGATCCAGATCACCGTGCTCAAGGACTTGGCGACGGTGCGCAACCCGCGTAGCCGCTTCACCTTCCTCTGCTACCTCCAGGAGCGCGGCCGCCTGTTCGACTTCCTCAACCTGCGCGACCTCTTCCCCGGCCGCATCGAGTTCGACGACTACCTCGGCTGGGTGGCCGGGCAGCTCGCCCGCGACCTGCGCTGCGGCCAGCGGGTGGAGGCGATCGAGCCGGTGCTCTCGCGCGGCGGCAACGGTGCCGGGAAGGTCGATCTGCTGCGCATCACCGCCCGCGACGCCGCCACCGGCGAGGTGGAGTCGGTGCTCGCCCGCAACGCCGTCGTCGCCACCGGCGGCCGGCCGTGGACGCCGCCCGGGGTCGAATTGCGGGAGGACGGCCGCGCCTTCCATGCCGGCGAGTTCCTGATGCGCATGGAGCGCGACTTCCCCGACCGCGACGCGCCCTACCGCTTCGTCGTCGTCGGCGCCGGCCAGACCGGCGCCGAGCTCTTCCTGTACCTGGTGCGCCGCTACCCGAAGGCCGACGTCACCGCCACCATGCGCCGCTTCGGCTACAAGCCGGTCGACGAGAGCGACTTCACCAACCGCGTCTTCTTCCCGGAGATGGTCGACTGGGTGTACGAGCTGCCGGAAGGGGTGCGCCGGCAGGTCGTCGACAGCTTCCGCGACGTCAACTACGCGGTGGTCGACATGCCGCTGATCCGCAGGATCTACCGCTTCCTCTACGACGAGAAGGTGGTCGGCCGCGACCGCGCCCGCATCGCGCCCTACCTCCAGCTCACCGGCATCCGCGAGGAGGGCGGCCGCGCGGTGGCCGAGATGCGCCACGCGCTGCACCCGGAGCGCCGCGAGGAGCTGGCCGGCGACGCGGTGATCCTCGCTACCGGCTTCGAGTGGAGCAACCGCCACCCGCTGCTCGAGCCGCTGGCGCCGTGGCTGGTGGCCACCGACTGCGGCGGCGGCTGGTGCGTCGACCGCGACTACGGCCTCGCCACCCGCGGCGGCTTCGCGCCCCGCGTCTACCTGCAGGGCTACTGCGAAGAGACGCACGGCATCGGCGAGACCGTGCTGTCGCTGCTGCCGATGCGGGCGCAGGACATCTGGCGCTCGCTGGCCGGCCGGCTGGCCGCCGCCGCGCGCCGCACCGAGGCGGTGACCACTTGAGCCGCAAGGAGACCGAACCGTGCTGATCCGCCAGCTCGACCCCGAGACCTTCGTCCACGCCTACAACGTCGACCTGCAGGTGCTCTACCCGTGGGACGGCGTGGTGGAGCCGCCGTTCGGCGCCGCCTGGGCGGTGCTCGCCGCCGGCGAGTCGACCAAGCCGCACGCCCACCAGGAGTGCGAGACCTTCTTCGTCGCCCGCGGCCGCGGCGTCTTCTCGATCGACGGCGAGCAGGTGGAGGTGGGGCCCGGCAGCGTCACCTTCCACGAGCCGTTCCACGAGCACGTGCTGTCCAACACCGGGGGCGAGGACCTGCTGTTCCTCACCGTGTGGTGGGAGGACAAGGGGCGCTGGGCGGTGGACGCGGCGGCGCTGGCGCGCCACCGGCACGAGCACGGCGACGAGCACGGCGGCGACCACGACGACCACCACCACGACGGCAACGGGCACGGCCACCCGGTGCGCGCCGCGGCGCCGGCGGAGGCGGCCCTCGCAGCAGCAGCCGCCGCGCCGGCCGCCGCCGTCGAGCGCGAGCTGGTCACCGCCGCGCCGCCGACGCCGAACGGCGACCTCCACCTCGGCCACCTCGCCGGTCCCTACCTCGGCGGCGACGTCTACACCCGCGCCTGGCGCCTGCAGGGGGTCGACGCACACTTCGCGTTCGGCAGCGACGACAACTCGATCTACGTCAAGACCTGCGGCGAGGGCCTCGGCCTGAGTCCGCAGGTCTGCGCCACCCGCTTCACCGACGCCATCGAGGAGACGCTGGCGCTGGCCGGCGTCGCCACCACCGCCTTCCCGCGGCCCAACGGCTCGCGCCACCACCGCGATCTGACGCAGAGCTTTTTCCGCCGCCTCTACGACCACCGCGAGCTCGAGGAGCGCGAGGAGCCGGCGCCGTGGTGCGCCGCCTGCGAACGGTGGCTGTTCGAGGCCTACGTGCGCGGCCGTTGCCCGCACTGCGGCGTCGGCGTGCTGGGGCAGACGTGCGAGAGCTGCGGCCGCGTCCACGACGCCCGCGACGTCGTCGACGCCGCCTGCGCGCGCTGCGGCGCGGCGCCCGAGATGCGCCCTCTGCGCCACATCGTCTTCCCGCTGTCCAAGCACGCCGGCTTCCTGCGCGACTACTACCGCCGCGTCGCCATGAACCACCACCTGCGGGCGCTGGTCGAGGGCGTGCTGGCCGACGGGCCGCCGGACGTCGCCGTCACCCATCCCACCGACTGGGGCGTCGAGGTGCCGGTCGAGGGCTGGGACGATCAGCGCATCTACGTCTGGCTGGAGATGGCGCCGCGCTACTTCGCCTACGCCCGCCACGTCAACGAGGCGTCCGGCGTCGACGGCGGCTGGGAGCGCTTCTGGAAGGCGCCGGAGGCGCGCGTGGTGCAGTTCTTCGGCTACGACAACGGCTTCTACTACGCCATGCTGCTGCCGGCGCTGTTCCACGCCTTCGATCCGGACCTGCGGCTGCCGGCGGCGTTCGTCAGCAACGAGTTCTACCGCCTCGACGGCGCCAAGTTCTCGACCACCCGCGACCACCGCATCCTCGGCCGCGACCTCCTGGCAGAGGCGCCGCGCGACGCGGTGCGCTTCTACTTGGCGTGGAGCGCGCCGGAGCGCGAGCAGACCAACTTCACGCGCCAGGAGTGCCGCGACACGGTGCGCCGCGAGCTCGCCGAGGGCCTGCTCGCCTGGGTCGCCGGCCTCGGCCGGCGGTTGGCGGACGGTTTCGGCGGCGCGGTGCCGGCGACCGGCGACTGGACCGCCGAGCACCGCCGCTTCTACCACCGCCTCGAGGCGCTGCTGCGCGACGCCGGCGAGGCCTACGCGGCGGAGAGCTTCTCGCCGCAGCGGGCGACGCGCGTGCTCTGCGAGCTGGTGCGCGAGACGCGCCGCTTCGCCGCCGGCGAACGCCACTGGGACGGCGTCCCGACGCGCGGCGAGGAGCGCCGCACCGGCATCGCGCTCGAGGCGCTGGCGGCGAAGCTCGCCGGCCTCGTCGCCGCGCCGCTGATGCCCGACCTCGCCGACCGCCTGTGGCGCGCCCTCGGCTACCCCGAGGGCCCCGGCCGCGGCGCCTGGAAGAGCGCCCTGGACTGGGTGCCCTCAGGCCAGGGCGCCGACCTCTCCGCCCCCCTCGTCCCCGGCCTCGACGCCTGGCTCGGCCGCTGAGGCCGAGCGCAAAAAAAAGGACGCCCGCCGCGGTGCGCGGCGGGCGTCGAGCATCACGGGTGTCGGCGAGGGCT